>DASPJH010000641.1:0-7731 GCA_035628715.1 Bacteroidia bacterium | reverse complement strand
TCACACAATTTTTTTATTTCATCCTCTTTCAGCACCCCGGTTTCAAGTATCACCTTGGCTTTTTTGTTTTGCAGGTGGCAGGTAGTGATAATACTGCTAATATCATTTTCAACAGCGTTATAATCCCCTGATTTGGCTGCGGCAATATTTATTACAGCATCAATTTCATCGGCACCGTCCCGCAACGCCTGTTTCACTTCCTCCACCTTGGCAGATGTGCGTCCGTAACCAAAGGGAAATCCTACTACGGTTACAATTTTTGTTTTTGCTTTGTTTTCATCTACCAGCTTGCGGACATTGGTAACAAAAAATGGGGGCACACATACGCCCAGCATATTGTAGGCTATGGCCTGGTTGCAAATTTTAGTTACTTCATCCCGGTTGGTATCCGGCTTCAGCCTTGTGTACTCTATATATTCCGCTAAATCCATTTTTCAGTAATTGCAGCTTATAGCTCCGCCCCGTGACAGTTTTTAAATTTTTTTCCGCTACCACAGGGGCAAGGGTCGTTACGTCCCACTTTCACTTCAGCCTTCATTGGCTGTTGGGGAATGCGTTCTTCCTGCTGGGGAGGTACAGGGCCGCCCGTTCCGGTAGCCGCAACTTCCTGCGGTCTGCGGGTTTGCAGCCTGCTTGTGTCTTCTCTTCTGCGTGGCGCGGCATTGCGCACGTTATCAGCCTCCTGGGTGGCTATGCGGCCTTTAAACAGTACCGTAAGAATATCTTTTGACAAACGAGCCACCATGTTTCTGAACAAATCAAATGATTCCAGCTTATAAATCAGCAGGGGGTCCTTTTGCTCAAAAACAGCATTCTGGGCCGATTGTTTCAAATCGTCCATCTCGCGCAGGTGTTCTTTCCACTCCTCATCAATGGTGGCAAGGGTAGTCATTTTTTCAAATGAGGTAACCATTTCGCGGCCTTTGCTTTCGTAGGCTTTTTTCAGGTTTACCAGTATCTGTATGCTTTTTATACCATCGGTAATGGGCACCACAATATTTTCAACACTTTGCCCGCGGGTTTCATATACCTCTTTAATTACCGGCCATGAAAACTCAATAAATTGTTTTGATTTGCGGTCGTACAGTTCAGAGAGTTCATGAAAAGCTTTATCTATCAGCTTATCGGGCTTACTTTCTGAAAATTCTTTTTGTGTGATTTCAGTATCGTGTGCAAACAGGCGGATAAACTCCAGCTTCATTCCCTCATAATCGCCTTCGGCGTGAAAACCGCCCACAATATCCTGGGCAGCATCAAACAGCATATTGTTGATGTCCAGCTTCAGCTTATCGCCAAACAGGGCATTGCGGCGGCGGGTATAAATCACCTCGCGCTGCGAGTTCATCACATCATCGTATTCCAGCAAACGCTTACGGATACCAAAGTTGTTCTGTTCTACTTTTTTCTGTGCCGATTCGATAGACCGTGAAATCAATGAGTGCTGGATATTGTCGCCTTCTTTATGCCCAAAGCGGTCCATAACATTGGCAATACGATGCGAGGCGAACAGGCGCATCAAATCGTCTTCCAGTGAAATAAAGAACTGCGAAGTACCGGGGTCTCCCTGGCGACCGGCACGACCACGCAACTGCCTGTCTACCCGGCGTGATTCGTGACGCTCAGTACCAATAATGGCCAAACCGCCCGCTTCTTTTACGCCCGGGCCCAGTTTAATATCCGTACCACGGCCCGCCATGTTGGTGGCTATAGTTACGGTACCAGCAAAACCTGCTTCGGCAACAATATCGGCTTCGCGCTGGTGCTGCTTGGCGTTTAGTACGTTGTGTTTAATTTTGCGCAGGGTAAGCATTTTTGATAGTAATTCCGACACTTCCACCGAAGTGGTACCCACCAGTACAGGCCGGCCTTCGCCAGTCAGCTTTACTATTTCATCAATTACAGCATTATACTTCTCGCGCTTGGTTTTATAAATAAGATCGTCGTAGTCTTTACGGATAATTGAACGGTTTGTGGGTATTACCACCACATCCAGTTTGTAAATTTCCCAAAATTCGCCTGCTTCTGTCTCCGCTGTACCGGTCATACCCGCCAGCTTATGGTACATCCTGAAATAATTTTGCAGGGTAATAGTGGCAAAGGTTTGTGTAGCCGCTTCCACCTTCACATTTTCCTTGGCTTCAATGGCCTGGTGCAAACCATCACTGTACCTGCGACCATCTAATACACGGCCTGTTTGCTCATCTACAATTTTAATTTTGCCGTTATCTATGATATACTCTACATCCCGCTCAAACATACAGTATGCTTTCAGCAGTTGGTTTATAGAGTGGATACGTTCAGATTTAATAGAATAATCCCGCATCAGCTCTTCTTTTTTGCGGATTTTTTCTTCAGGGTCAGTAGTAGTGCGCTCAATTTCTGCAATCTCGCTACCCACATCAGGCATAATGAAAAAGTCTTTTTCCTCGCCTCCGGTGGTAATCATTTCAATACCTTTTTCAGTAAGGTCTACCGAGTTTTGTTTTTCTTCAATTACAAAATACAGCTCGGCATCCACTTTAGGCATTTCTTTTTGCTGATCCTGCAGATAGTAGTTTTCAGTTTTGGTCAAAAACTGCTTCATGCCCGGCTCGCCCAAAAATTTAACAAGAGCTTTGTTTTTGGGCATTCCCCGCTGGGCCCGCATTAGCAGCAGGCCGCCTTCTTTTTCTTTACCTTCGGCTATTAATTTTTTAGCATCGGCCAGGGCTGTATTTACATAACGGCGCTGTGCCTCCACCAGTTTTTCAATACGGGGCTTCAGGTAAATAAATTCCTGCTGGTCGCCTTTAGGTACGGGTCCTGAAATAATCAACGGCGTACGCGCGTCGTCTACTAACACGCTATCTACCTCATCCACCATGGCAAAATGGTGCTTGCCCTGCACCAAATCTTCCGGTTCGTGCGCCATATTGTCGCGCAAATAGTCAAAACCAAATTCGTTGTTGGTTCCGTAAGTAATATCTGCCAAATAGGCATTTCTGCGTCCCGGTGAGTTGGGCTGGTGGTAATCCAGGCAGTCTACCCGCAGACCGTGAAATTCAAACAAAGGAGCATTCCACTCACAGTCCCTTCGGGCCAGGTAATCGTTCACTGTTACTATGTGAACCCCTTGCCCTGAAAGGCCGTTCAAATAAGCAGGCAGGGTGGATACCAGGGTTTTACCCTCACCCGTAGCCATTTCTGATATTTTACCATTGTGCAGGTTGGCGCCACCTATTAATTGCACATCGTAATGCACCATATTCCAGGTAACAGGTGTTCCTGCGGCATCCCAGGTGTTGCTGTATATGGCTTTATCGCCGTCTATCCGCACATTGTTTTTACGGGTAGAAAGTTCGCGGTCAAAATCAGTGGCAGTTGCTACCAGCTCAGTGTTTTCCGTAAAACGGCGTGAAGTTTCTTTTACTACCGCAAAGGCCTCAGGCATTATTTCCTTCAGCACTTTTTCCAGTTCTTCGTCCCGTTTCTTTTTCAGCTTGTCAATAGCTCCATATACTTCCTGTGTTTCATCTATGGATATTTCAGGGTTTTCTGCACGGGTTTTCAACTCGTCCAGTTCCGCATCAATATCCTTCAGGTATTCGGCAATACGATTTTTAAAGTCAGCCGTTTTTGCACGCAACTGGTCATTGCTCAGGGATTTATACTGCTCAAAGTGACGGTTTACTTCATCCACAATGGGTTTCAACTGTTTAATATCCCGTTGTGATTTATCGCCGAAAATCTTTGAGATTCCTTTTACTAGTGAATTCAGCATTTATTCTACTTTCTACAAATTATAAGTGGGCAAAAATAATATAATTCCACCACGCGGCGGAACGGATTATGGTTTGCACTTATAATGCCAATGTAATTTTGGCAGAAAGTGAACGCAGAACAATATAAAACAAAAAACCGCAGGGACGGTTTAACGCCCTGCGGGGTAAAAATGAAAATTTGCCTGTTAGTATCCTGTGTGATTTATCTCTTAGCGCTTTTTTTAGCGTCTTTTACTTTTTCCTGAATTTTTTCAGCATGGTCCTTATGCATACGCAAAGTGGTCAGCTTTTCATTGCACCAGGTTTTCAGCTCAGCATCTTTGCAGTCTTCTGCACATTTTTCAAACATTTCAATGTCTTTATCATGGTCTTTTACCATCATATCCATGTATTCTTTGTCAAAGTCCATCCCCTTTTCTTCGTTCAGGTCGTTGTATTTCTTCTGCATATCTTCGCTCATGGCAGAAGGAAGTGAAACGTTTTTACGGGCGGCCCATGCTTTTAATTCCTCATTGGCCATTGTATGGTCTTTCACCATCATCATGGCAAACTCTTTAACATCAGCGTTGGTGGCCTTGGTTTGAGCCAGTTCGCTAACTCTTACCTCGTACAGGCCTGCATCAGCAATTTTCACTGCCATTTCAGCATCTTTTTCCAGCGAGGTTTCATCAAATTTTTGTTCGTTCTGGTCTTTTGCCATTTCCTTGCCGTCAGCATCATTCTGCTCATTGTTGGCTTTTTTGTTTTCACAAGCGGGTGCAGCAACTAATACGGCGGCTAAAGACAATAATAATAGGGTGTTTTTCATGATTGTGTAAATATGTTTTATCGTAAGGTTATGTTGGGCTTTCCAAAAAGCATTCCCAACAGGTTAAAAGTAAGCTTGTTGGTAGTGGTAGATGCAGGCAGCTAAAGGGACGGGCGATTTTATTTAAGAAGTATTTACTTATATTATTAAATAAAAACAGTAAAGAAAATCGTGGTGAATTTTACACAAAAAAGTAGAATTATATCACGGCTTAAAAATTATGCCGGAATTAAAAATAAAAATTAATAAAAAGCTTTTTATAGCAATGATAATAGAGTTTTCATAGTTGCAATTTTAGTTCCAAATCCATCCGGTTTATTTATTGTTATTCTTACTACTAAAATATAATTACTATGAAACGTACATCTACAGCTGTTTGGAACGGAAGCGGCAAAGAAGGCAACGGCCATATTACCATGCAGAGCGGGGTGGTAAAAGAAACTCCTTATGGATACAAATCAAGATTTGAGGAAGGCCCCGGCACCAATCCCGAAGAATTGATAGCCGCCGCCCACGCAGGCTGCTTTACCATGAAGCTGAGCTTTGTGCTGGGTGAAGCAGGCTTTACGCCTGACGAGCTTGCCACAACCAGTACCGTGGCGCTGGAAAATGGGGTAATTACATCCTCTCACCTGGTGGTGAAGGCGCGTGTGCCCGGAATTACTGCTGAAAAATTCAGGGAGTGTGCTGAGAATGCAAAAGCTAACTGCCCGGTTTCTAAAGCGCTCAATCTTACCATTACTATGGATGCAGAGTTGCAAGACGATACCAACGGCAGCATTGATGATGTGGATGAAAACAGCGATTTAAGGGTATTAATGTAGTATTCAACCCGTTGGCCGAAATTGCTTTCAAGTGGCTGTTATATGCTATTATGGCTGGATTAAAATCCAGCCCTGTGAAGATTACAGTGAAAACTCAGGTTTTAAACCTGAGTTTTCACTGTAATCTTCACAGCCGGGGGTTTCAACCCCCGGCCATTGCGGCCATAATTTTGAACAAACAAGTTATTCGGTTATTCCTGCACGGCCAGTCGGCTTACTGAAATATTCCCGGTTTCATCGGTAACATGCATATAATATACTGCCGCGGGGAGTGTTATATCCATTCTTGTAGTAATATCACGGCCGGTAGCCACTGTTTTACCGAGTGCATCATATATTACAACAGTAAGCTTATTAATTGCAGGGTTTTCAATATTTATTATACCACTGGCAACCGGGTTGGGGAATACCTTAACAGTTGCAGGGCTGGCTTTTTCCATGCCTGTAATGCCCGCCTTACGGATAATAATTTTCCCGTCGCTGCTGCCGGCCATTACAATCCCGTTTTTGGCTGCAACGCAGGTTAAACTGGTAACAGCCGGAAAAGTGGTATCAACAGCCCAGTTCACTCCACCGTTGGTAG
Source organism: Bacteroidia bacterium (assembly GCA_035628715.1). GTDB lineage: Bacteria > Bacteroidota > Bacteroidia > UBA8524 > UBA8524 > SB11. Next base: position 1,755 of record DASPJH010000641.1, on the reverse strand, counting down.
TAACCAGTGGTTTTGAAAACATAAAAGAGCTAATGTAGCCCGTGTTAGCATCTGCAAAGGCAAGGTGTGTACTCAAAAATCCCGAAGTGCCTGTATTATACTGCGCCCAGTTATCGCCCCCGTCAATGGTTTTTAAAATAATGTTGTGATTATAGGTTAGCGCATAGCCTATCTGCGGGCTTACAAATACTATGTCCACTATTGGGTTGTTTTTATCAAAATAAGTATGGGCAGGTGTCCAGGTAGTTCCGCCGTCGTTAGTTTTAACCAGGCGTTCCACACCTGAAAAACCTACTGAATCATTCAGAAAATATAAGGCGCTTGCTGCTTCCGGTGATGGGGCACTTACCCGGTTCCAGTTTTTGCCCCCGTCTGTTGAGCGGGCCATAATGCCATTACCCAAACCTACTCCGCTGGTGGCATAGCCCACAATAAAATCGGAAAAAAATACATTCGCAGCTCCCTGGCTTATTTGCATGGATGAAACATCGTCCCAGGCAAACCCGCTGCTGATGGTTCTGAGTAATGTTGGCCCGCCTGTTATACTGCTCCTGCTTAAATAGCCGGTTTGTTTTGTGATAAAAAACACATTGGTAAACGATGGGCTGTTCACCGGTATTTTATCCGTCATATCTGTCCATGTATCACCTCCGTCAGAGGTTACCAAAAATAAACTATCGCCGGTAGCATAGGCAATTTTTGAATCGAGAATAAAAATATCATGAATAAACCCGCTTTTTCCCGTTTTAAATACTTTCCACTGGGAAAAAGCATTTAAAGCAAAGAGTAAAAATGATAGGGTAAGTATTAGTTGTTTCATATTTTTTAATTATGCAACTAAGACTTGCCTTTTTATCTCAGTGTTAGAAATTTAATATAAAATTATATAGAAGATGTATAAATCTGTCCACAAGGAGTAATCTCCACGGCTGAGAAGTTGCTTCCACGTACCAAAAACATGTTTTTTAAGGATAATTTTTCCCGTGATTTTTTTGTTTTGGTGATTATTTGCCAGATAAATTTAATGTTTAACCTGCGACTACATCCGGGTACATTTCGTGCTCTTTAATAGTCCGCAGTTCTATTATATAACCACTTAAAAATTAAAAAAAAATCATGAGACAATCAAGAAGCAACGGAGGCGGACGCGGAAGCAACAATTCGGGTCGCCGTGAAAACAACAGCCGTTCAAATTCACGCGGCAACAACCGTTCATCAAGAAGAGGTTTTGCTGCTATGGATGAAGATGAGCAAAGAGAAATTGCCAGCATGGGCGGACGTGCGGTGAGAGACCAGTACGGCCCTGAGTTTTATCGTGAAATAGGCCGCCGTGGTGGTGAAGCTGTAAGGGACGAGTATGGTCCTGAATTCTACCGTGAAATCGGGCGCCGGGGAGGCGAAGCCGTACGCGATGAGTATGGTCCTGAGTTTTATGAGGAAATCGGCAGGCTTGGCGGTGAAGCCACTTATGACGAATACGGTTCTGAATTTTACGAAGAAATAGGCCGCAGGGGCGGTGAAACCGTGCGTGATGAATATGGTCCTGAGTTTTACCGTGAAATCGGTCGCCGGGGTGGTGAAACCGTACGGGACGAATATGGCCCTGAATTTTACCGCGAGATAGGCCGCCGTGGCGGTGAAGCTGTAAGGGATGAATACGGTCCCGAATTTTACCGCGAAATCGGTCGCCGTGGCGGTGAAACCGTACGTGATGAATATGGTCCTGAATTTTACCGTGAAATAGGCCGCAGGGGT
>DASPJH010000640.1:0-2618 GCA_035628715.1 Bacteroidia bacterium | reverse complement strand
GTACGGTATTACACGCGAAGACGGAGTGGTATATGCTACCATAGCCCATGCATCCCAAATGATAATGTTCCTGGTGCTGGGCGCTATCAGTATGATATTGCTTCTTATCCAGCAACGCAAACAACTGGCCGGTGAAACTGCAGCAAAAAATACAGCAGAAGTTAATCAGCAATAACCAGCAGTTGGAAAGCCTGCTGGCCCAATGGAAACAAAAGGGCTGCAAGGTGGTGTTTACCAACGGCTGCTTTGACCTGCTGCACCGCGGCCATGTGGATTACCTTACCAAAGCCCGCGACTTGGGTGATGCGCTGTTTTTAGGGCTGAATACTGATGCTTCCGTATCTTCTTTAAAAGGCCCAAACCGCCCCATACAGGACGAGCAAAGCCGTATGCTGATTATGGCCTCGCTGGAGTGCGTGGATGCAGTAATGCTGTTTGATGAGCCCACTCCTTATAACCTTATTAATAAAGTTCAGCCTGATATTTTAGTAAAAGGCAGCGATTACAAACCTGAAGATATTGTTGGCTATGACATTGTTACAGCCAAAGGCGGACAGGTAATCACACTTGATTTTATTCCGGGATATTCTACTTCCGGGATTGAAAGGAAAATAAAAACATACTGACCTGCTTTGTACGCTACCTGGTGCAGTAAGATAGCACCTCCGGCATTAGCTTTATCAAAACAATTCCTAAATTGCAGCGTGCAGGCAGCTGTAACATATTACTCGTCACCGGCAGGGATAATTGAAATTACCGGTACGGGCGCCGGTATTGAATCCGTGCTGTTTTGCAGCAATAAAGGCGAGGACAGCGGCCAGTCGGCCGTTGTGGAGCAATGCAAAATCCAGCTGGAAGAATACTTTGCAGGCAGCCGTAAAACATTTGATTTGCCCTTGGCGCCCAACGGTACAGACTTTCAGAAACGGGTATGGAACGAGCTGCTAAACATCCCCTACGGCAAGGTGGTAAGCTACCTGGATATGGCCCGCCGCCTGGGCGATGAAAAAACCATACGGGCAGCAGCCAGCGCCAATGGTAAAAACCCAATTGGCATTATTATCCCCTGCCACCGGGTAATAGGCGCCAACGGTGATTTAACAGGTTATGCCGGAGGACTGGATAAGAAACGGTTATTATTGGAATTGGAGGGAAGTATTGGGAAGGGGTTGTTTTGATTAGTTAGAATTAAATTCTTTAATAAAATCTTGCTTAGAAGTTTTAAATTTTACTTCATTCAGTCTTTCATTTGTGACGTGTAACCGTCCGCTACCAACAAGCCAAAATGCTTTATCCACTGTGTATGGAAATTTATCTATTTTATTAGAAAAATCAATTAATTTTCTACAAATAGTAAAGTCAGAATCAGTTGATGCAGAAAAACCCGTTCCAATGAAAATATCTCTTATATGAGTATCTGGTTTGACAAATTGTGGTGACACCCATTCTTTTAAAAAATCACATGCTAAAGCAAACCCAAAACCATCAATTTCCCTACTTAATAGAAGTGCAAAGGCCACTCTCGTATCAGAATTAGCTTCTACGAAGGAATTACAATAGTTTTTAAACTCCGGAAAATTCTGAAAACGTGAAAGAAATTGTGCACCTGAATAAATCGATTTACAAAAAATAACCCAATAATTCCTTTTATTATTAATATCCATTCTACCGGGAGGCTGATAGTTATCTTGTATGTGATTAAATATATTCTCCCAACCAGAAAAGTTTGCAACAACATGAAGAGGATTAAAATTGTAAAGTAGCTTTTTAAGAGGTTGTAAATCACCTATTGAATAAGGCATACCCCGTCGGTTTTTTGCATGTTCTAATATCCTCCCAAAAGTTTCCTCTAAGGAGTTTAAATTATTTGACCTATACAAATACAAATAATGCTCTAAAACGGAATCATCCTTAATTCTTTCACTAAGATATTTCAATGCAAAATTATATAGTGATAGTTCTTTCATTATTTAATAGCTTATACAATAATAAATATTATATTTGAATATAACTATGGACTTCGGAAAACTAAAAGAAATAGACAATATAGATTTCAGCATACCAACTACTCCCAAAGAAACCCTGGAGGTGTTGAAAAGCAATAAAAAATCAGGCACCGCAAAAATGTATGTAGGCTGCCCGGTGTGGGGCGAGAAAGAATGGGTGGGTAAGATTTATCCCAAAGGTACAAAAGCAGCCAACTTTCTGAATTTTTATGCCCAACAGTTTAACAGCATTGAGCTGAACGGCACGGGCTATAACCTTCCATCGGAAGAGCAGGTGAAAAAATGGAAATCGGAGGTATCGGGCGATTTTAAATTCTGCCCGAAAATAACCCAGAATATCAGTCATTTTAAGCGGCTGGTGGGCGTGGAAGATTTAACTACCACTTACTGCAATGCTGTACGGCACTTTGGCGACAATTTGGGTTCGGTGTTTATGCTGATGCCGCCTAATTTTACTCCTAAAGGAATTAATGATTTAATTACTTTTATTAAAAACTGGCCGAACGATATTCCGCTGGCCATAGAACTGCGCCACGAAGGCTGGTACGCGGATAAAGCAGTAACGGAGGAAATATTCGGGGTAATGAAGGAAAATAATATAACTTCTATTAT
>DASPJH010000639.1:0-5614 GCA_035628715.1 Bacteroidia bacterium | reverse complement strand
AACCTTACGGCAGCTGAAAACATATACAGCTCAGATTTTAGTACCATCTGGAATACCACCAAAAATGACCCCGGGCATCCCACGCTATATCCGCTGCTGTTAGCTTTGGTATGGGCTATAGCAGGTAAATCGCTGGTTGTTACCCATGCCGTCCAGGTGTTTACAGGGCTGGCACTGGTACTGGTTACTGACCGGCTTGCCCGGCATTATTTTAACGATTGGTCTGCTAAACTGGCATCGCTGGTGTTGTGCATCAGTCCGCTGTATGTGGCACAGCTTACGGGGGCATCGTTACAATTGCCGCTTACCTTACTGGCCATCACAGGGTTTTATTTCCTGCTGAAAGAAAAAAGTGGCCCTGCCTGCCTGGCACAGTGCGCTATGATGCTTACCCACCTTCAGGGCGCCTACCTGCTATTGTTTATTTTTGCAACTGATGCAGTATACACCTATCTGAATAAGGGGTTCCGCTACTTTCCCGCATGGATAAAAGCCCGCTGGTGGGTATACGGACTGCCCTTTGCTGCATTTGTTATTTGGGGCTGGACACATTACAATCACGCTGGCTGGGCATTCAGTACGCCCAATTACCTTAGAGAGGCACCGGGATTAAAAGGCATGCTGTATAACTTTGCTATTGCTTTCTGGCGCATAGCTGACTTTGGATACATTTTTCCGCTAGCCGTTGTGGTCTTTCATTTCATCCGCAAAGGCAAGCTGTACTTCGGCAGCAGGGAAACACAGGCTCTGGTGGCTTACCTGCTTATACTTGCAATTGTAGGCGGGGGCATTTGCATATCGTTTGCCCATCCGCCCATACACCGGTATTTTTTAGGTGCATCAGTATTGCTGCTGTTATTGTTTGCCGGTATACTTCAGCAAAAGAAAAAGATGACCAGGGTGCTGATTGTTGCCTTTACCTGTTTATTGCTGGCTGCCGGCAATTTCATGTATTATCCCGGCAAGTGCATCGGGGATGGCAATATTGCCTATTTACCCATTTACCGACTTGAAAAAAAGATACAAAAGGATTTTCCTGCCGGCATTGGGTTTTATACGTATGCCCCGTTAAGCTATCCTTCCGATGTCCGTTATCTTGACAGCTCGAAAGGTCTCCGGTTAAAAGAGCTGTATAATGTGAGGTTAGATAGTGTAACCTATGTTTTTCAAAGCAATATGAACTGCGAGTTTAGTGCTGAAGAGCTTAAAGCGCTGGCTGGCTGGTACGGCACGTCGTATGAAATGGAGGGTATTTATGTTAATGTGTACGCTAACCCCGCTAAGGTGCTACAAAAGCCTGAAGGCTGGCAATTACGCCAGCCATCGGCCATTGAACGCCTGATATTGAAACTGAAAGGAAACACCAGGTAACTTTTCCTGTTATGAATACCCATGTGCTTTCATTCATTAAGCACTGCAAACTGGTTGTTTCAACCGGCGTTATGTTCTTTGATTTATCCTAATAAAAATCCTATTCTAAAGCCTCCTGAGAGAAAAAAGCTTGAACTGGTTGTCCCCAATAATCCGTGATAAACTATAACATTCTTGGCCTCTTGTGAGGAATTTGGCATATGCCGATCATGTTGACGGCCATCTACAAGTCCATAATTGATTCCGGCATAAGCATCCAGCACTAATACTTTACCCACGGCTTCCTGCAAACCAAGGTTTAACCCGGCAGCTACATAACTAATAGAGTGGCTTACATGCGCACTGGGAGAACCCAGTTGTTGTTTATATAAACTAAAACTTATTTCAGGCCGGGCATACACACCATCCATAGGATGCGGGTTCTTTGTATATAAAGCAGAGGGGGCGCTGAATTTGTAACCCATTTTAGCAAAAAAGCCGGCGGCTCTTTCATCGCGTTTAAAACCACGGCCAATTACACCCAGCCCAACTTCAAGGCTTCTGCCGGGTTTAACAGATTTTTCATAAGATACGGATGCATGCCCTAAAACCAATGAGAATACATCTATTTTGATTAAATGCTTCTGTTGATTTATTACTGAGGCCGTAGTATCCTGCGCTATTGCAGCACTACTGACGCATATGAATAAAAGCAGTAAAATTGTTTTCATAGTTAAGCCCTTGCAGACAGTACAAATGTGCCCGATTATAAAGTGCTTTAACTATTAAAAAATGAAAGAGGCTATCGCGATTTTTGCAAAATCTGCAAACGGCCTTATTTGCCGGTTGCTGTTGCCGGTAAAGGAAGGGAAAAGAAAAATGCAGTACCCGTTCCGGGAGCGCTTTCTACCCTTATATCCCCTTTATGCTGCAGAATAATGTTCTGAACGGCGGTCATACCCAGACCCATGCCACCCTTTCGCGCAGTATAAAAGGCTTTGAAGATGTTTTTCAGGGTATCTTCATCCATGCCTTTGCCGTTGTCGCTAATTTTTATTTCAAAAGTATTTTCACCCGTTTTGCATTCAACTGCCAGTGTTGGCTTAGGCATTTCTTCCATTGCCTCAATGGCATTGGTTATAATATTAACGAAGGCTATCTTAAGTTTTTCACCATCAATCTCAAGCATGGTGCGGCCATCCAGTCCCAGTTGATTGATCGTTATGTTCTTTAAGGTAATACGGTCGCTGCACAGCTTAATCGCCTCCTTCAGCACATCCTCAATACAACTCGGCTCAAAGGTAGGCATAGCCAGCTTAGTGCTGTTCAGCAGGTCGTTTATCAGGTTGTTAATGCGGGTTGAATTACGCTTTATCATATCCACATACATATCGTCGCTTATGGCGTTACTGGCCAGTTCATCCTGCAACTGGTCAGCAGCCAGGGTAATATTGGTAAGCGGGTTCCGCACCTCGTGGGCAATCATACGGGCCATACGGCCGGTTAGGCTTATCTGGTCAGCCAGCATCAGTTCCTGCTCCGCTTTTTTCAACTGGGTAATATCGTGTATCATTCCCTGGTAGCCCGTAACCTCGCCCTGGTAGTTCAGCATAGGTGATGACGAAATCAAGGCGTTGATACTTTCGTTTTCCTTTACCAAAAGTTGCACAGGGTGGTTTTGAACAAATCCGTCCTTTGCATTTCTATGTATAAATACCTCAAACTCTTTTTCATCTTTGAAAATATCAGCCAGTTTCTTTTTCTGCAGATCAAACGGTGAAATTCCAAATAGCCGGAGAAAGGATTTATTGGCTTCTTTAAAGTTCCATCCGGCATCAGTAAGGTAAATGGGGTCAATACTCTGCTCAAACAGCGTTTTAAACCTTGCTTGTTCCTGCTCATACAACAAATGTTGATCGTACCGTTGCAGCGCGTGTCTTATAGTACGTTCCAGCATTTCGGTATTCAGCATGGTTTTGGGCAAAAAATCGTCGGCGCCTGCGCGTAGCGCTTTTATATCCAGCTCACGGTTGCCAACTCCTGTAAGTAATACCATGGGCAGCTTACAGCCCCGGTAGGTGGCGTATACAATTAGGTCAAGCCCGGTGCCTTCTCCCAGCAGGTGATCTATAAGGTAAATATGGTGCTTTTGTTCCGAAATTAATTCGACACCTTTCTCGTAACTGGGTGCCCACTCTATAATATAGTCGTCGCCTAAATCCCCGAGATAGTCCTTAATAAGGAAGAAGTCTCCCTCATCATCATCAATTACAAGTATTTTGTATGGTTTATCTAAAAAACGCATAATGCATATAGAGGTTATTGGGGCAGGTTTACAATTTCAAACCAGTAATGACCAAGTTTTGAGGTTACCTGTACAAGGCTTTCAAATGTAACAGGTTTGGTTATAAAACTGTTTACTCCCAAATCATAAGATTTAATAATATCGCCGTCGGCTTTTGAGGTAGTCAATACAATTACAGGTATCCGTTTTAAATCGGGGTCGCTTTTGATTTCTGAAAGCGCTTCCCTTCCATCTTTGCGGGGCATATTCAGGTCAAGCAGTATAAGGCCCGGACGGGGGGCATTGTCATCATTGTACTTTCCCCGTTTTTTCAGGTAGTCCATCAGCTGCTCCCCATCCTCCACAAAGTGCAATTCATTTTTGAGCTTGTTTTCTTCAAAGGCATCTTTAGTAAGCATCCTGTCATCAGGATCATCATCTGCCAAAAGGATGATTACGGATTCTTTCTTATTCATTGACATCTTAATTATACTATAACTTAGTGTGCCGGTATTAATACTATAAATTCAGAACCACTATTGGTGCTTCGGGCTGTGATATATCCATCGTGATTTTTGCATATTTTACGACACACTGCCAGCCCTATGCCTGTTCCTTTATACTCATGCCTTCCGTGAAGGCGCTGAAAAATTGTGAAAATTTTATCGAGGTATTTCATATCAAAGCCTATCCCGTTATCAGCTACGGTAAACTGGTGGTAAGAACCTGTTGCAAGCGGTTTTAACTCTTCATAATCAAGGTCAGATGCATTTACAAAGCTGTATTTAATGTTAATTTCAGGATTAACATCAGGCTTTCTGAATTTTAATGAGTTGGATATTAAATTCTGGAATAACTGCAGCATCTGTGTCCTGTTGGCGTTTTTTAGCACCGGCATAGGGTCAACGTCAATTACCGCTTTGGTTTCATTAATAGCCACCTGCAAATCGTCAATTACAATTTTAAATATAGCATTCAGGTCTACCGTTTCACGTTCCCCTGTGTCTTTCGAAACCCTTGAAAAGGAAAGTAAATCATTAATAAGCACCTGCATGCGCTCGGCAGCTTCTGTCATCCGGCTTACATATTCTGAGCCAGGCATCTCGGTTTCACTAAACTTCAATGTAAGCCGGTCCCCAAAGGCCCTTATTTTTCTAAGAGGCTCCTGCAAATCATGCGAGGCTACATAGGCAAACTGCTCTAAATCTTCGTTGCTGCGTTGCAGTTCTTCCATTGCTGCTTCCAGTTTTTCCTGGTTTTTACGCTGCTGTGTAATATCTCTTAATCCGGCGCTGAAATAATGTTTATCATCCACTGTCCAGTGACTTATAGTTACTTCCACTGGAAACTCTTTACCCTTTTTATTTTTACCGGCCATTTCTACACGGGTTCCCAAAATTTTTTGCATACCGGCCTTTAAAAATTTCTTGGTACTGCGCTCAATTCCAGGCAAGTATTTTGGGGGAATTATAAGGGTTACGGGTTTGCTTATTGCTTCCTCGGCAGTATAGCCAAATAATGTATAAGCCATTTTATTCCATGAGATGATACGGATGTTTTCATCCATAATGATAATAGCATCGTTTGATGATTCATTAAGGTTGCGGTAACGGGCTTCGCTTTGTTTCAGCTCATCCATAGTGCGCAGTTTTTCAATTACGGCTTCTTCTTTTTCCTGCTGCCCGCGCGATATGGTTATAAAGCCATAAATAATCATGATAGCGGTAATCAATCCAAAACAAATTATGATGATCAGCGAACCTGAATCGTAAGAGGCAATAGTTTGCGCACCGGCCTCCATTGTTTTTTTTTCGTGTTCCTGTATCTCGGCCACCTGCGCCCTAACCAAAGTCATCAGAGAGTCGCCCTGCAGTATGCTTGTTTTTAACTTTAACACCCCCGATGAGTCTGTTCTCCCTTCCATTCGCCTTCCCCGCTCCAGCACCTGCCTGCGTTTAGTTATCAGGTCCTCAAGGACGG
>DASPJH010000638.1:0-4470 GCA_035628715.1 Bacteroidia bacterium | reverse complement strand
GGCCGATGAAAACGATTTCAGTATTACATGGAACGGAACAGCTGCCGGCACTATTACCCTGCCGGCTTCTACCAGTGGTACAGACCGTGTTGGCCGCCTGTACTTTTTTAAGAATACTTCGGCAGTATATACACTAACGCTTGATGCCAATAGTTCCGAGCTGATTGATAACCTGCAAACAGTAGTATTGCAACCAGGTGAATCGACACTGCTCGTCAAGACCAATGACAATACAGCTTCCGGCTCTACGTACGAAGTGCTCCAGATCACCAAAACCCAGGTGCGCTACGAATATGTTGTGTCTTCGAATATAACTCAAACACGCAGCGCCGGAGCGTTAGTAAAGGCCGACTTCAACACTATTGAGTACAGCACCAATGGAGGGGCGGATTTTAACCTGACCACTGACATCTGGACTTGTCCACAAGCCGGATGGTACCGTGTAGAGTTTTCAGAAACCGGATACATCACCACTTCTGATGACATGACACATGTGTCACTTTCTATTTTCAAGAATGGAGGGATAGCAAGCAATAATTATTACAATCTTGGAAACTCGCCTGTTACCGTAAACCTGCGAAACAGCGGGAATGATTCAAAAGTCTTATACCTCGTTCAGGGCGATCAGATACATGCCCAGGTGCAGTCGTGCACGGGCTGCGGTGTAGCCTCCTATGTATCCACTGAACGCAGGTTGGTAATTACACGGCTTTGACCTTTTTCTATGAGTTAAGGCAATTTATAAGCTGCTCATTACTTTGACCACTTCATTCGTGCTTTGCCTGATCTCAATAAATAAAAATAAAGTTTTTATGTGTCAAATCTGGCGAAACGTATATTACATGAGAAGAAAATCATAACTTCGGGTATATGTAGGAGTAATTAACCAGGAGCGAGATCCGCGCAATTTTATATAACGGCAATATCGGGTTTATTAACTCTGATTGTTGTATTTTTTCCGGATGCAATTCTGAATAAAAATCCCTTTTTAGTTTAAAAGTGACTTCCCTGTAACGGAGGTTGAGGATGTGAAGCGAATCTGATGTTTATCCCTTAGTCCACTCACCTTATTTGCACCGCTATTCAATTAAATATCTATGCAGGGCAAAAAACGCTTTCTAAAGATTCCGCGCTTACCAATTACAAAGCTTTTTTTTGGGGGGACTGTATAATTATTTTATTGTGTGTTTTCCTGCAATATTTTTTGCCTGCGGCCCATATAAAGCTCAAAATTTTTAAAAAGTGTATCCCATTCCAGCGATATCAATTTAAAAACATTAGACATGAAAAATCCAGTTATTTTTTTTTCCGTTTTGATGTTCAGTACCGTTATTGTATCCGCTCAAAGCGGCAGTGTAGGCATCGGTACCAGCACACCGAACTCCAATGCCAGCCTGGATCTTGGTGCTAACAACAAAGGTCTTTTGCTGAACCGTGTGGCAATTACGGCAGCCAATCTACCCGCCCCGCTCGCAGCACATGTACAGGGTATGGTGGTATACAATACAGCGACCGCGGGCACCAGTCCTGATAACGTAAGCCCCGGTATTTATTACAATAGCGGAAGCCGCTGGTTAAGGCTTGAGCCCGCAATGGCTTTAGGGTTTTTTGCGAGAAGCGCAGGTTCGCAAGCCTTTACCTACGGCTCCCGCACTACAGTAACTGACTGGTTGTCGGTACGAAATGATTTTGCTACCGCTTTTAATGGCACCACGTTGACTGTGCCTGCCGGAATGGGGGGTTGGTATAGCATCAATGCATCCTGGGAACTTCAAAACGCAGGTGCTTCCGGAACCAATTACCGCTCAAGCAATAACCAGTTAGAAATAAGAGTAAACGGCATTACCGTGGTTACGGGATACACCCATGACTTTGTAACTGGTGGCGTTGTGGGCGGAAATCCAATTGGAGTAGGTACAACTAATGCTTCTATAGGTTATTTCTTAAACGACGGTGACCAGGTAACTATACGCATTTACCATCAGGCAACAAACGCCGCAGCAAGTAATGCTGCGGTGAACGTAACCGCACTCGCCGGCGGGACGTGGTTTTCCGTTTTAAGACTATGAAGTCAGGAACAATTATGAACTGCTCAGTCATAAAACAACAATGTATGAAACCAGGAATAGTATTTTTTATCTGTTTTGCCATATATAGTACGGCCTTTGCCCAAACAGGCAACGTCGGCGTCGGCACCGCTACACCCGGCTCAAAACTCACTGTCAACGGCTCCTTTGCAGCGGCTTACCGCATGGTCACCGCCAGCTATACCATGACGGTGGACGATCACTACGTAGTCTCCAACAGCGCTTCCAATAGCACTATTACCCTGCCTGCAGCATTACCGGTTGGTTCGGGCAATTTCAAAGGTCGCCTGTATGAGATCAAGAATACCCACACCACCAGTACCCTGGCCGTAACCGGTAATGGTGCCGAGCTGATTGACGATGTGGGCGCTACCGGCGTTAGCAATATTACCCTTTCACCAGGCTATGGCATTCTGCTGGTGAGTACCGGCGCTACTTCGGGCATAGCCTGGGAAGTGGTCAGCTACCATCGCACCACACCGGCACCGTTGCCATCTCCCAGTCAAAGTATTATTGCGGCCATTCCTGCAGGAACCTATTCTAACTTTTTTAGTTCACAGACAGTTGTGTTGCAAGCAGGAGTTTATTATGTAGCTCCTTATAATTCCAACATCAATTCCGTCACTTCGACTAATTCGGCGAACTATTACGGTTATTTCAACGTACAGTTCGTGAGTGGCTCCGGAACAAGCGGGTCCCAGGTTTTTCACTGGTCATCTCTGTACACTAATATGTTTACGCAACCCGGATTTATATTAAGAATCACCAGTCCAACAGCCGAGGTAAGAGCCAGGCTCTCTCATGGTGTCGCCGGCAACACCTTTACCTCTAACGGTGCTGCACAATTCACTCTAAGTTTCCAGAAGATGGATTGAAACGGCCACAATGACTTAGAACCCCAGATCAATAAATCGTTATGAAAAACCCTTAACGCGCCTTCGTTAGGCAATCAGTGATATAGTTCAAATTGATCTGGAAGATTTAAAAAACTTGTTTAAATAACATAGAAAATAAAAAATGCTTACCTGCTTTTTATCATCTTAGTTGATGCCTCGATACCTTCGGGTCAAAGCGGTAATTTAGGCATTGGTACCAGTTCACCTTCTACAAGGCTTGATGTGAATGGCGCCTTCACCAACCGGGAGGGCATGGTCATTACTGTCAGCGGTACTACTGCCACGGTTACCAGCCTTGGCTTCGCACAGTACATGCTAACGGGTACGCCTACGGCATATTTTACCATTACAGGCCCCACTACATCGGATGGCACAACGGCACTGGTATCGGGAGCGCGGATGATACTGGTAAATGCCACAACGCTAACGGGTACGCTCAATGGCTTTTCCATTTTGCCCGGTGCAGCACAGGAATTTACCTATACCAACGGAAGCTGGGTGGCTACCAATGGCGGCATAAAGCCGGATTATGACTGGATGAAGGCCGGCAACCGGTTCCCGGCCAACCCGGGTGATACCGCTCAGAATATTTATCATATCGCGGGGAATGCAGGCATTGGTGTTGCTGCGCCCCTGGTACGGCATACCTGGCTAAATATAATTTCAAGTCAACAACCCATCGTCCTTTTGGGGTTGCTGAAACTGCTGTAGCTTAACATCGTATCCTACCGACTAAGTACATGTTGTTGATATAACCAAGTTGTGGTAGAACGGTTACGAGATATGTACTATTCCTTTTTCAATGGTTTATTTACTGTGTCGAAGATCATTGTATGTGAAGAGAAGGAGAACCATTCTTCAAACAGCTCGTACGATATCTCGGGGAAGGCTTCGGGATCGGTATACCATGCTTCCAATTCACTGATAAAAATAGCCTCATAATGCTGCCCTATGTATTTTCTTATTGCTTGATTTATGTCGGGTTCAGACTCGTAATCCGGAACCAGGTATATATTGCCGTCCGCGTCGCCTTCAAAAACAAAAGGATCATTCAACTCATTGGTTTTATTAACCCAATCCCAAAATGGCGGTTTTGGCTTTACAACCACCGCACAGCGATTTAGCAGCGGATAGGCATCCATTTTGATGTTTTAGGTTTGTGGATAATGCGGCAGCAGTTCGGCAATACGATTGATGGGATGCTGTGCGATCCTGAAGAGCGTTGTTCTGAGCCAGTGGTAAGGTTCGATACCGTGCATCTTACAGGTGTCTTATCCTTATCCATTACTTTGATCGGTGTCTCATCGGCGTGCAGGTAATTACTTTGCAGCACTTCAGCCTTCAGCGCTTCAAACAAAGGAGCGATTAGCGTACAGGTACCGCTGACCCAATCGGTGAGGGTATAATAAGGCAGTTTTACACCGGCTCTTTCAAAGCGCTGCATCTGCCGGTGCAATGGAAGATGATCGATGTACTTGTCGATGATG
>DASPJH010000637.1:0-4304 GCA_035628715.1 Bacteroidia bacterium | reverse complement strand
CTCAAAGCTGATACGTTGCGCTCTTACCGAGTTATCTATTGTTGCTGTAAACGGTATGGGCATGCCGGCCTGCTTAAACCGCTCATCCAGGTTGGTGAGTATTTGCGGGCGTATATCGCTGCAATACAACGCAACGCCCGGTTCTATATCTTTAATGTAAAGACTTTTACCGCCCGCACCGCAGCAGCAGTCCCACAACTTTTCCCGTGGTTTGGTTTCAATTTGGGTAGTTGCCAGTTGCGATGAGCCGTCCTGCACCTCGGCCAGGTGATAATACCGTTGTCCCAGCGCCTTTTCAATATCCGTTTGCTGGGGCAGGCCAAAAGCATTGGGCAGCAGGGGATGGGGCAGCCAGCCAATCTTGTTGCTTTGTAGCAACTCCGCCACCTTTTCGGTTTTGTTCTTTCGGGCGCGTATCCAAACCAGTGGCCGTTGAAGAATGGAGGCGATAAATGCTTCGGGGTTCTCCAGCGAGGATAATTTACCGGCAAAGGGGAAAAGCAGGTCGGTAGTAAAGCTGGTTTCAGCTTTTAACACGGCAAGCTTTTCACCCGGGCTGCTATTGATAAATGCCTCAGAAATAAACGGAAACGCGGGTATTTCAGTCAGCCATTCGGTATTAAATAATTCAGGATGGCAAACCGCCAGCCCTATCAGCATTTTTTTTTGCACCGGTATATCGCTGAAGTTCTTTCCCAGCCTGAAACAGGAGTACCCTAAGGCAGAAATTACCTTACGGTCTCGGCTGCCATGCTTCTTATTGGCCGTAAAGTATTTTTTAAGGTAATGGTGAAAGGGCAGGGGAGGCTTGTACTCGTTTGCCAGCCGTACAGCGGTATCCAGGTATGTATGAATGGCTGCCACTACTCGATAAGGTGGAAACGGTGATCTCTAAACTCCAGGATGTTAACGCCCCTGTTTTCAAGAGTTTTTCCATTGCTGCGGAATATAAAGCGGTTGTGCATTCCACGGCAATCGCTTTGCTCAAGTCCTTCTGCAATAGTTTCAGTACGATTGTCCAGGAATGTGCAGCCAAAAGCAAGTATATGATCAAACCCGCGTACGGCAAAGCCGCTGGGATATGCGCCAAATTTGTTCCTGTAGCGGGTTTTGAAGTTGATCACCTGCCGGTCGAAATCATCAATATAGTAACTGGTGAGCACATGCAAATGGTTTTGTCCCCACAGCTCATACGTTTGAAAGCTGAGGTGCTTAAAATCCAGCCAGCTCTCCAAGGTTATCAGGATGTTATTGTAAGCCGGATCCTTCAGTTGGGTAAGCAGCTGGGCGGCTATTTTCTCATCATCCGTGGGAGTAAAGATAATGTTTACACTGTCCTGCTTAAGTAAGGCAGTCATATCCAGCCCGGCATTATAAGTAACATCCCTCCATTTCGACAGGCCGAATGAATCGCGGGCAGCCACCTTAAACCTCCATATAAAATCCTTATCATCCTGGCTTCCGTCGTTAAACAAAAGCAGGTTAGCAGTGGGGTATTTTTCCTTGATAAACCGGGCCAGCGCCATGGCATATCCCTTATCGTCAGGCGTGCAGTATACCGAGTACTTATTGCTGTCGGCGGGCAGGTAGGCATTGGAAAACGGCGATACCAGTGTGATTTTACGGGGAAGTGTATACTTTGAAAGCATGGCATAACCCGCTTTAAAAGTAGGGCCTATAATAATATTGCTTTCGGCCAGTTCTTTCTTCCAGGTAAGTTTACGTATAGCAGCCGTATCTCCTTTGGTGTCGTACACGTTTACCACTATGTCCATACCCATACTCTTCAGCGAGTCGAGGCCCAGCAGTACGCCCTCATAGTAATCCGCCAGGAAAGGGTCCATATTTGATTTACCGCCTTCAATATTTAAAGGAAACAGCAATGAAACCTTCATAGGGCCGAAGTTTTTCTGTCCGTATTTTTTAACGGGTTTCTTTGCTGTTGAATCCTCCGGAATGGTTACCGGTTTCGGGGTGTTGTCTTTAGGAGGCGGGGCAGGCTTATAAGTACCCGAGCGGGTAGTGCCACAGCTTGCTGAAGCAAGCAATACTATAACCAGGAAACGCTTAAATAAACTCATATTTCCGGCGTCAAAGGTACTAAAATTAAACTGTGCGTAAAACCGTGCTATCCACATAGTTCGCCGGACTGTATAGTGCCGGATACCCCTGAAGCCGTAATTTTTGAAACTCACTGATTTTTAAAAACGTTTAGTATACAACACCGCTGGCCGGGTTTGGTTTAGGCAAACCTTTATCCTGGCTTAAAACACCAGTTCTTTCAGGGCGATAGCCTGGTCCACCTCTACCCATAAAACAGTGAGGGGGTTATCGTTTATCCTGCCAAAAAGTATGGTGCGGAAATCACCGGTGTCCTTTTTTATCTGCTGGATGCCCACTACCCTGAACTTTTTGCCGCTGTATTCGCAGGGCAGGCGGTGGCTGTCAAAGTCCCCCTCATTAAAAAAGTAGTAGTAGAACCCTTCACCTGTAATGCTGTCGTAGGTCAGTCCACGGTCAATCCACCGTGTTTTGGTTACCATATCTATACCCAGAAAGCCATTGACAGAGTCGCTGCACTTTTGCAACAGTATAGAATCGCCAACAGTAATATCTACTGACCGGCCCTGTGCCATGGTTTTAACCGGCCCTGCCATAATGCATACTACTATATATATATAGGTATAGATTTTCATGCTGCTGTATTACTACCAATTACCGTGCAAATGTATTGAAGTATATAGTATAATGTATTGAAGCATATAGTATAAGGTATTATAGTATAGAATATAGAATATAGAGTATAGAGTGCACGAAAAATAACCCATGCTGCAACTTTAAATTACAGGGTGAATACATTAATACAGCAAGAAGGTGGTATAAAGTATATAGCATAGGCCCCCGCACTTTAATGTACGCTATACTATAATACCTTATACGCTATACTTAAGCAGCAGTACTATATACTTTATACCAGTATACTCTATATCGGCCAAAAGTTAAAACGATGAAACAGAGCATGTAGGAGCGTTTATGTACAATTATTTTACAATAGGTGTTGTACCTTTGAAATTTTTGCTACCTTTGCAACCCCGTTCTGAAAGAGAGTGAAGCAAAGCAAAAAAATGAAAATAATGCTTGACAAGAAATTGAAAAGTATTACCTTTGCAACCCCTTCTACAAACAGGGAGTTCTTTGAAAGTGTGGTATGGTTTTAGTAAATATCCCATCCGCAGATCTAACCTGAAAACACTGTAAACCGCCAATTACTTTGGCACAGTTTTGGAAAGTAGTTTCTGCCGCAGGAAAAACCGGAAAACTAAAGTGAAGTTGATTTATGAGTGGCACAGAGTTTGAAAGTAGTATCCTGCAATTTTGAGGTTTCGTACTTCCGGGGTCGCCAGTTAATTCTAATACTGGTAAATTAAAAATTAAAAAAAACCTCCACTGCATTTGGTAATTTAAAAAATACACTTACCTTTGCAACCCCTTTCAAATACAATGTTCTTTAAAAGAGTGGCGAAAAATAATTTTTAAATTATTCTTGCAAAGTAAAAACAAAGTAATACCTTTGCAACCCCTTAAAAATCTAACAAGGTTTTATAAACGGGAAGAAATAAAAAATAAAAATTGCTTGGTAATATAAATAATAACTTATTACCTTTGCAACCCCTGAAAAATCCGAAAGGATAATTAAAGTAAGGGTTTAAAAAAATTAAAAAATTGTTTTGGTAATATAAACTAAAAATTATTACCTTTGCAACCCCGAAAATTTCGAAAGAGTGAGTAAGGTGAAAGAATAAAAAAAATTAAAAAGCATTTGGTAGTATAAAACAAATTGTGTTACCTTTGCAGCCCCCTCTTAAAAAGGGAAGTTCTTTAAAAAGGTTGTTAAGAAAAAAGTAAAAAAGTGCTTGCGTATTAATAGTAATAGTAAGTACCTTTGCAACCCCAAGATTGAAAATCTTTAGACTGATAAAGTATAATAGATTAAAGTTCTTTGAAGTAATGACAGAAATAGCGGACCTCAAAAGTTCAAGTAACTTTGAGTAATGTAAAATCCAATATAGCCAATCAACTCAAGTTTTTTTACAACGGAGAGTTTGATCCTGGCTCAGGATGAACGCTAGCGGCAGGCCTAATACATGCAAGTCGAACGGGATTCGGGTAGCAATATCCGATGAGAGTGGCGCACGGGTGCGTAACACGTATGAAATCTGCCCCTAACTGGAAGATAGCCCGGCGAAAGTCGGATTAATATTCCATAACATTACGAAACGGCATCGTTTTGTAATTAAAGCTCC
>DASPJH010000636.1:0-3826 GCA_035628715.1 Bacteroidia bacterium | reverse complement strand
AACAAGTGGGCAAAAACTGGCAATAAGTGGCAGGGAATTTTTTATAAACGGTTGAAAGAGGTGCTATTAGCTTAGTTTCGCAATTACACCCGCACAATGTCGCATTACCCCTCCTTTGGTTTCATAAAGGGGTGGTAGTTTTGTATCAACAAATCAAATAAAAAATTATACTATGGAAAATCAAGCAAAACAAAAAGTTACAGTACAGACTGTTGTAAATGCTCCTGTGGAGAAGGTATGGAATTACTGGAATGCTCCGGAACATGTAACCAAATGGAATACACCTCACGAAAGCTGGCATTGCCCCAGCGGCCGCAACGACCTGCGGGTTGGCGGAGATTTTAGCTTCCGTATGGAAGCCCGTGATGGCAGCACTGGATTTGACTTTGGTGGAATATACCACGAGGTGAAAACCAACGAAAAGATTGCCTACACCATGAGTGACGACAGAACCGTATCGGTTACGTTTACGCAGGTGGGTGACCAGACCAAAGTGACAGAAACCTTTGATGCTGAAAACACTCACCCGGTTGATTTTCAGCGCGACGGATGGCAGGCCATTTTGGATAATTTTAAAAAGCATACGGAGGAGAATTAATCATTCTAGCCTCAGTGTAATAAAAGGCCCCGGAAATCCACCGGGGCTTTTTTGATTAATCCTTTTGCCAGATATATCCGTTTTCTGCCCCCCACCTGCCATCGGCGGCGCGTGTGTTAAAATCCAGCCGCCCCACCATGCCCTCCTGGCGTATTAAGTACCGTTCGCCGTATGGGGCTACCGTCTCTTTTGTAATGTACCAGTCGCTTTTGAGCAACGGGTCGCTCTCCCAGTCACTGCGGCTACTATAATCAATATCCGTGTTGCTTGTATGCCCGCTGGGAAGTGACCAGATGGATGTATACCTAAGCAGGCGGGCTGCTCCGTCAGCAAAAAACTGGTATTTTTCGGTTGAATGAAGATATACCGGGCCACTGCTGCCCGATTCATACTGGTAAAGATACCTTGTCCAAAAACCCGGCATCATATTATTATACAAAGCCATTGAGTCTACAAAAGGCTTCAGTACACATTCAACGGGTTGGGATACTACTTTGTAGGCACCGTCATCATACGTAAACCTGAAGGTAAAAAATTCATCCTGAGTAGATTGTGTGGTAAATTTAAGCGAAGGCTGCTGAGGAGAACCCGTTAATGAAACGAAGGAAATATTCGGATTGCTGATGTCGGTAATTTCCAGGTAATCGAGCTTTTTAACATACTGGCTCCTGCGTAGCTGTGGAGCATAGTCGGGCATGTACTGCACCCAATCAGGCATGTATTGAAACCAATAACCCCTGAAACGCTCAAAAACATTTATAAAACCTGTTACCCATGAAACTTCAAACTTTTTATCGTCAGGCGAAAGGTTTTTTGCCTTCACCTTATAGGTAAAGTCTTTACTTACGTCGTTTATCAGCTCAATTTCTTTTTTGCCCGATCCTTCTTCGCTGCCAAACTTTGAAACGAGGAAGTTAAACGTGCTGAATTGCAGCTCATCCCACGTATTGTATACATCGCGGGCGGTAAAAAGGCCAAGGTATAAAAACGCCGTCGCCGAACCCGCCTGGATAGCTATGGCTTCTCCGCCAAACGCCGATACCACCAACCCGGTGGCAATACCCAGCAATGCACCCTTACGGGCATTTTTTCTTAATTTTACTGTTAATGCGCTGATAATAGTTTTAGCATCCTCCAAAATACATTCGGCTTCCCACTCACTGGCGCAGGTGTTATTTTTCAGGGCTCTTAACCCATCCAGCTGGCGCATCAGTAAATCTTCCGACAGCAGGCGGATTTCCTTCAAATCTTCCAATTCAGCATAAATAATATTCAGTGCAGCCTTTTTTGCTTCGGGCGACAGTTGGCTCAGCTGCAAAGCCACAACGTTTATGGAGTCATTGAGGATATTAATATTAGCAGTGGGCACTCTATTCACGCTGCTGTCCAGCCTGTTTGCAACACTGTCAATCAGCGCCTGGGTTCTTTTGCGGTGATTGTCCAGTTCTTCCTGGTAATCGGCGGTAAGTTGCTCAATGGTGGCGGTGGCAGGAGCACCCTGGTGTACGGTAATATCCCATGTAAAATCGGTGCCGTTAGCGTGCAGCTTTAGCTTTTTGCTTCCGGTGCCCACAGTTTCAGGTACCACAAATACTACGGTTTGGGCATCACTTTTTTGAACCGGAACTGAAACACCCTCAATGTCCAAGCTCACATCTTCAAATACCTGTCCTGCATCGGCTTCCAATACACCTATTTCATAAGCACGGTAAGAAAAATCACTTAGCGTGACGTTGATTTTGCCAGGGCCAGGTGTACTGCCGCTTTCCTTTTTACAGGAAATGAAAAGAATAATAAATAAAATAACGGGAGCTTTACAACGAAATATCATCACAAATATATTGCCCGCAATATAGTGAAAACAGCACCAACTAAGGCTGGTTTTAAATCCCGGTCTTGTTCCCCGGGTTAAATCTAAATTAATCCGGATGAAATTAAAAATATTACACTGGTTATATCGATACGTTTACTAGCAGTTAAAGGCTGATTAATCCATCGTCAGGATAACATTCCCGGTTTTCAGGCCTGAATTTACATAGTAAAACGCCTCCTGAATCTGCTCAAGCGGATAGCGCCGGTCTATTACGGGTTTGAACTGCTTGTTTTCAAGAAGATTCCCGATTAATTTTAAACTGGCGTTAATATCTGTTGGAAAAGGAAATATTACCCTTTTATCAGCAAAACAGGTAGTTAATGGTAAATATAAATTTTCATTACCCGGGCCTAATTCCGATGATATATACACGCCACCCTTCTGCAGCAGCGGCTTACAGGCCCTAAAGCTGCTTTTGCCCACGGCATCAAAAATAAAATGGTAGCTGCCCTCTTCCTCCACCCCCAGGTCGTCCGTTTCAATCACCCGGTCTGCGCCAAGGGTATTAATAACCTTCGGGTAGCCGGCCCGGCATACCGCAGTAACATTGGCCCCGTAATATTTTAACAGCTGCACCATTGCCGAGCCTATTGCGCCCGTGGCGCCGTATACCATTACATTGTCCCCGGCCTTAAGCGCGGTTTTATTAATAAAATTAATGGCGTAATGTGCTCCCTCAGCGCTGGCAGCCGCCTGCTCGTAACTTATATTTCCCGGGATAGCCAGAACATTATCTTTTTGTGAAAGCGTAATATACTGTGCATGCGAACCTAAAATGTGATCGTTAAACCCCCACACACGGTCGCCGGGTTTAAAGGTCGTTACATTTTTGCCCACCTCTTCCACCATACCGGCAAAGTCTGTCCCGGTGCTTGCCAGTCTGGGGTTAGGCCAGCCGCAAAAAAACCGGTATATATAGGGCTTTCCGCTTAGCCCTCCGCAATCGGTACGGTTTACGGTGGCCGCATGCACCCGCACCAAAATTTCATTGTCTTTTGGGGTAGGCCTGCCTGTAACTTTTATTTCCAACATTTCCGGCGGGCCGTATTTTGAGCGCACAGCAGCTTTCATAGTTTATAATTTTGAAAGCAAGGTACAATTGAGATACAACGACCCGGAAATTATCCGGTAAAAGGGCAGGATTATTAGACGGGAAACATAACGCCGAAAAAAAGGCCGGCCTACACCGCGGGTTGGCGCGATGCAGGCCGGGTATTTTATGTTAAAGCCTTATTACTTATTAGCATGGGCTTTATTAGCCAGCAATTCGTCCAGGTTTTCCAGCCCCATAGTAAAGCCTTCTTTAAAGCCCATTTCAATGGTTTTTTGCAGGTCTTGTTCAGTTTTGTACTCAA
>DASPJH010000635.1:0-2579 GCA_035628715.1 Bacteroidia bacterium | reverse complement strand
TTAGGGTTGTCTAAAAATTATGCTTTTTCTATCCTATAATCCTTTGGGTTGAGCTTTCCGGCGTAGAAATGGTTCTTCCAAACTTCTGCACCGATTTAAGTTGCTTCGATTTATTGAAGAGCCTGTATAATTAAGGGATCTCATTAAAATACAGTAGAAGGGGCCGGAGAGATACCGAACCATACTGACTGTGAGCAATGTTGTAATCTTCGTATATTGCCTCCATACACCTGAAAAGATGGATATGCGCACAGGAGTTGCGTATATATACGGGTAGCGGTAACTAACATTAAATTATGAGAAAAGTAATTGCAGCATTCAATATGACACTTGACGGTGTGTGCGACCATACAACAGGAGTTGCTGACGAAGGACTGCATCAACATTATGCTGATCTGATAGATAATTCAGGAGTTATTTTGTATGGTCGGACAACCTACCAACTCATGCAATTTTGGCAAACACTATTGCAAAATCCATCCGGTGAAAAATCAATGGACGACTTCGCAACTTCAATAAATAAAATTCCAAAACTTGTTTTTTCCAACACACTAAAAGACACAGGCTGGAACAGTGCAGAACTTGCAAAAAGCCCCCTTGGCGAAGAAGTTTTGGAACTGAAACAACAGGCAGGAAAAAACATTCTTGTTGGAAGCCGGAGTCTAATTATTCAACTTTTAAACGATAATCTTATTGATGAATTTCAAATTTGTATCCACCCTATCATTGAAGGGAAAGGGCTGCTACTATTTGACCAAATCAAGGACAGGATTATGTTGAAACTCAATAAGACAAAATTGCTAAACTCAGGTGCAACAGTAATGTATTATGAGCCGATACGAGAGTTATAACGAACCGCTAACACGGGTTTTCCATATCACCATAATTCCGGCGTATTGGGTTCAAAATATTGAACCCCTACATAGCATGCGAATATGTTCGGGTGATGAGTGACAACGATTCCGTTTTTCAATAATACAGCAGGTACTGTAGCAGGCCGATAACCTGGCCATGTAGGGGCTCAAGATATTGAGCCCGATAGGTACCCGCAAAACGGGGCAAGCGCGTGCTGTCATACTGGGCGTAGCCGAAGTATGCGGGCAGGTGTGTTCCCTCAACCCCGAAACCAGCACTTTTACCACCGCGCAACGTCGCCCTTCTCCTTCAGGAGAGAGTAGCTACGCAAAAAAATTGTTATGTTAATCTGTAATTTAGCTACTTAAATAGATCTTCTGTTTTTTAAGGTACAACATAAGTATAACTTTTTAGCTAACTTTACAGGTACTATTGCAAAACAAAACTAACTAAAATGATAATGGTAACGACCTCACCGTCTACCTAATACTCATTCTGAAGCAATGTAGACGTAGGTCTACTGCCAACAGCGAGCGGTTGAAAGCAATCGCTTTAGCATAGGACATTAATATGCCGTATTTTTGGGGTTTTCATTATATATTGCTAAGTCCCTAACTTATGAACCCGAAAGTCCACAATCAAATAGTAAGCTATATATGGGGTATTGCCGATGATGTGCTGCGCGATGTTTTTGTGCGTGGCAAATACCGTGATATAATACTGCCTTTTACTGTTTTACGCAGGTTGGATGTATTGCTTGTACCTACCAAAGAAAAAGTGTTGGAAGCCAACGATTTTTTGAATAAACAAAAAATTGATGATAAAAAGGCACTGGAGAGCCAATCGGGTTATGCCTTTTGGAACATTTCCAAATTTACAATGGAAACCCTCCTAAACAGCCCGGACGATATTGATGCCAACCTTGAAGCCTACCTCGACGGCTTCAGTCCGAATGTGCAGGAAATTATCAGCAAGTTTAAGCTGCGCAACCAGTTGGAAACTATGCGTGAGGCGGGAATAACTTATGCTCTTTCGAAAAGCTGTGCAAAAAAGACATTAACCTTAGCACACTTGAAAGCAAGAATAGCAAAGGCGAAACACTACCGCCCCTTACCAATTTGGGTATGGGCTATGTATTTGAGGAACTGATACGGAAATTCAACGAAGAGAATAACGAGGAGGCAGGTGAACACTTTACACCCAGGGAAATTATAAAGTTGATGACCCACCTTTTGTTTTTGCCTGTACAGAACAAAATTGAAAAAGGGGGTACCTATCTTGTATATGACCCAGCCTGTGGCAGTGGCGGTATGCTCACCGAGTCAGAACATTATGCTTTAGAAATTACGAAGGGTAAGGCTCATTTTGAGTTGTACGGGCAGGAAGTGAACCCTGAAACCTATGCAATATGTACAAGTGATATGCTCATTAAAGGCGAGCAACCGGAAAACATTAAGTACGGTTCTACACTTGCAAATGATGGGTTTCCACATTTGCATTTTGATTTTATGCTCTCCAATCCTCCTTATGGTAAAACCTGGAAAATAGATGAAGCGGCCATTGTTGACGATAGGTCTAAAAAAGGTAAGGCTGTAATTAAAGATGCCCGCTTCCAGGTGGGACTGCCAAGTATATCGGATGGACAATTACTGTTTTTGCTGAATATGGTAAGCAAAATGAAGCACAACAACGAGTTGGGCAGCCGCATTGCCACCGTTCACAAT
>DASPJH010000634.1:0-8969 GCA_035628715.1 Bacteroidia bacterium | reverse complement strand
ATGAAGGCAATACCTATATGTCTCTCATAGATAAACCTGATGCAAGCGAAATTGAACGTTCAAGGGTATTTTCACAGGCAATGTATGTAATGCCTGCCATGGTTGAAACAGGCTTTAACATGAAGAATGGTATTCCACCTTATGAGTGCAGGATAAAAATCCGTGCCCAAAGGCCTTATCAAACCTATGATGCTGATGGTGACACCTCAAACCATATAAATAAGAACTTACCGTTGTACACCTTCAGCACGGATGAAATAGCCCCCGACAATAATTCAGATGCCGCTAAACGCAGTGCTCTTGATTTAATTAACGTGGTGCCCAACCCTTACTATGCATATTCTCAATATGAAGGTAACAGGCTGGATAACAGGGTGAAGTTTACTAACCTGCCCCGCAAAACCACTATTAAGATCTTTACATTCAATGGCACCCTGGTAAGGACAATTAAAAAAGATGACGAATCAACCTTTGTTGACTGGGATTTGAAAAATCAGGCCAGTGTACCCATTGCTTCAGGTATGTATATTATACATGTTGATGCTGAAGGAGTAGGCACCAAGATATTGAAGTGGTTCGGTATAATGAGGCAAATAGATTTGGATACCTTCTAAAAAAGGACAATTAAAAAAGGGAATTTGAAAATGAAACGATTTTTAAAAAATATAATGTTTGCAGGCTTATCGGCCTGTACGCTAACCGCGATGGCCGGAAACCCTGACAGGGCCGGCCAGGCCGGTGCCACTGAGCTGCTTGTTAACGGATGGGCACGTAGCAGTGGATGGGGTGGCGCAAACTCAGCAAGCATAAGAGGTATTGAGTCTTCTATACTTAATATTGCAGGTTTGGCTTATGTACCCGGTACTGAAATTACAGTGGCTAGAACCAACTGGTTAGTGCCTTCAGGAATTTATATCAATAACTTTGGATTTGGCCAGAGAATTAGCGAAAGCGGGGTGTTGGGCCTTACGGTAAACTCAATCAACTTTGGTGATATTCAGATCACGACTGAAGATCAGCCTGAAGGTGGCTTAGGTACTTACCGTCCACAATTTGTTAATCTTGGGTTTGCCTATGCACATAAGTTTTCATCATCTATTTCAGGCGGAATCCTGTTCAGGGCTATTTCGCAGGAGGTTGTAAACGTAAAAGCACAAGGCTTTGCGTTGGATGCAGGAATACAATATGCTACCACCTCTGTAAAGAAAACCGCTGGAAATCCTAAATTTACCAAAGGTCGCTACCGCGAAGACTTGCGTTTTGGTATTGCCTTGCGCAACGTGGGTCCTGACATGGTATTCAGGGGTGATGGTTTATCAAGAAATGCAACCATCAACACAGCATCGTTTTCGAGCACTGTAGAAAACAGGGCGGCCAAATTTAACCTGCCTTCACTGCTTAATATAGGTTTTGCCTACGATTTCAGGCTTGATAATGACAGTAACAGCTATTTTCACCGACTTACTGCTGCGGCTAACTTTGCTTCAAACACATTCTCCAAAAACCAAATGACTGTAGGCCTTGAGTACGCCTTTAAAGAGTTTATTATGGTGCGTGGAGGATTTATGTATGAAGAAGGATTGTTTAATGATGAGGCACGCACTAATGCACTTACCGGTTTTTCTGGCGGTATTACTCTTGAAGTTCCGTTTGGAAATAACGTTGTGGGCATTGATTATTCATACCGCAGTACTAATCCTTTTCAGGGCATTCATTCGTTTGGACTGCGCGTTGGATTGGGCGACCGTAAACGATAATCAGTTTACGATTGAAATAATCACGTAACAAATATTATTTTTGCAAAGGAAAGTTCTGAGCTAAGGTTCAGGACTTTTTCTTTTTTTCTTACTAAAGACATTTAATAAGTTATGGCTGATATACACTACTTTACAAAAGAGGGGTTGGACAAGCTAAAAGCTGAGGTTCACCATTTAAAAACCGTTGAACGCCCCGCCATATCAAGGCAAATCGCCGAAGCAAGGGATAAAGGTGATCTTTCAGAAAATGCAGAATACGATGCTGCCAAAGAAGCCCAGGGATTGATGGAAGCTAAAATTGCAGAAATGGAAACCATGCTGGCTAACGCAAGGTTGCTGGACGAAAGCAAGGTTGATAACTCGAAAGTGATGATTTTGAGCAAGGTAACCTTAAAAAATCTGAAGAATAACGCTAATATTACATATACGCTTGTAACTGAAAAAGAAGCCGATTTGAAAAGCGGTAAAATTTCAGTGAAATCGCCTATTGGCTCAGGCCTTTTAGGTAGAAGTGTGGGTGAAAAAGTGCAAATACAGGCGCCCGCAGGTGTATTAGAGTTTGAGGTACTTAATATTGCCCGCTGATATGGCAAGTATATTTACCAAAATAATAAACGGGGAAATTCCGGGCTACATAGTAGCCGAGGATGATCAGTATATAGCTATACTGGATGTTTTTCCCATAAAATGGGGGCATACGCTGGTAATTCCCAAGCAGGAAACCGATTACATTTTTGATTTGGATGAGGGAACTTACCAGGGGCTATTCAATTTTGCACAAAAAGTAGCAAAAGGTCTTAAAACTGTAGTTCCCTGTATAAAAATAGGTGTGGCTGTAATAGGATTAGAGGTGCCGCACGTACACGTTCACCTGGTGCCTGTGGATACTGTAGGGGATATGAACTTTTCAAATCCAAAGCTCAAATTCACTGAACAGGAGTTTATTAAACTTTCAGAAGAAATTAAAGCTGCAATAGGATAATCGCCCTGTTGCATTTCAATTAATAAAAAAGCCATCTGTGAGGGGCTTTTTTATTGATCGGGATTAACCTTATTGTTTTACAAAACGGGCAACACCGTTTCCGTTTTCATTATGAACACGGATAAAATAAACACCCGGTGTTAGTTCGGCAGTGCCTACAACTACGCCGGCAGGTTCACCTTCGCCGGTTATAACGGTTTTACCTGAAACATCAGTAATGGTGTAGGTAAATGCGTCATCAGCAGCAACGTAAATATAATTGTTGGATGGGTTGGGGTATAATGAAACAGCCATGTTGTTTTCAATGGCTTCTATTGATGCGGGCTTGTCAAAGGAAACAAAATCTACCGTTAGCTCCCCGCCTGCTTTAAAGTCACTTTCATTGGTGGATAATATAGTAATCACCAAAGAGTCAGGATTAATAAATGAAAGTTGCTCAATATCAATTTCAAAGGGGTGCATACCTGGTTCGGTATAAGGTAAATGTATACTGCCCATTGAAACGGTTATGGGCTGTTGGTTAGCACTGTCCCATCTTTTCAATGCTACAATTACACTTGCCGAATCGGTAGTATCTGTAGTAACGTAGTTGTAAAGGCCATAAAGCTTATTCTCAAAGCTGGAATATGGAGTGCCGCCGAGTAAGGGCATTTTTGATGTATCGCTCATCGAAAAAGTAAAATCACCATTAACCAGTAAGCCCGGTATGATGTTCCCCAAAAAGTCAATGGTTTTAATAGAAACCTGGTAAGATGATGTACCCGGGTATTGCACCTGCGAAACTCCACTGCCAATACCTTGTGTAAAAGAGTTCAGGCTGGTCCATAATTTAGGCTCTTCCCATGTGGCTGTGGAATCCCATCGCTCAAAATGATGGTTGGGTATTGAATCCTGCGCAAAGGCGGAAAAGGCAGAAAAAAGTGTGATAGCTGTGATAAGGTAAATTTTAGTTTTCATATACAAAGGTTCGGATTAATGACGATAAATTACAAATACAGACGGTATAAACTGTAAGAACATGTGGTTGAATTACAAAATAATAGGTGCCAACCGGAAATATAGTTTTACATTTTTACCACTTGTTTTTTAAGCATATAAATCCCAGTCAGGAGCACTCCGCCTGATTTTATTGCCCTTTGGCAAACTTACTAAACCGCTGTGTTGTTTATATAATGTAGGGTTTGATAAGGCAAAACACAAATTTCTGGCTGTAAATAAGTTGTAATTTATGTGGCGCCATTTGAGGATTGCTGAACTTTATAATGTGGTGAATAAGACTATTGTGATGGAAAAGGTTAAGGTTATACTCCTGCTGTTTGTTTTCACTTTGCCGGTGGTCGCCTCTTCACAATCGAAGATGCTAATTAAAGGCGTTGAGTTTACCGGCGCTTTTGGACTCACTTACTTCTCAGGTGATTTGGGCGGAGGTAAAAAAAATTATGTGAACCTGCAGATGCAGACACTAAATTTTGCATTTGGCGGCGGCATTCGCTATTTTATTTCAAACCGGTTTGCTGTGCGGGGCAATATTTATTACGGACGTCTTTCTTCAGACGATGCTGTTTCTGGAGATAGGTACAGGCGTGCACGCAATCTCAACTTCCGGTCAGACATTGCCGACTTTTCATTCCAGCTGGAATACTCTATCATTAACTGGAATGTTAAGGAAAGTAACAAAAAATTGTATAGAAGGATTATTAACGACAAGCATAACATTTACGTATTTACAGGATTAAGCTTTTTCAGGTTCCATCCCTACGGCGAGTATTCAGGGCAATGGTATTCATTGCCTGAGTTATCTACCTCGGGCCAGGGCTTGCCCGGTGGTCCGGCACCCTACAAGTTATCTTCTTTTTCAATTCCCATGGGGGTTGGGTATAAGTATTTAATAGGCAAAAAATACAGCATTGGGTTTGAGATAGTGTTTCGTAAAACCTTTACAGATTACATAGATGATGTGAGCGGCCCATACTACGACAATGACCTGCTGCGCCAGCATAAAGGTGATCTGGCAGCTGATATTGCGGATAAGAATATAGGCAGGGAGGGGATTAAATTTCCTGCCGGGGCCACCCGTGGTAACCCTAATATGAATGACAACTTTGCATTTATACTGATCACAATTAATAAAAGGTTGAATCTGTTCAGGAGCGGTAAAAAGGATATCCCCTGTGCTTATGAATAGCCAGCTACTTATTTAGCATTTTCAGCAAACTGCTTAAAAAGCTCCAGGTATTTTTGCGATTGCTTTTTAAAAGCGCCCGGCATCAGCCATCCCACAACTTTCATTATCCCCCTCATTTTAAACTCATTTTCAGTAACATACCGGGTGGTGCCATTGCCCATATCGGTAAACAGGTTTTTTACATAGTTATAGACTCCCTGGTGCTCATACGTACCGCTGAACTCATGCGGAAGGTCACGAACCACAATTGTTTCCACCATTTCCATTTCGCGTTTTCCCATTTTAAACTTCACTTTCGACTTAGCTCCCGGCTGGCCCGGCGTTCCGCTTAAATGCTCAAAACTAATAAGGCCGGGCATCCAGTGTTTCAGGTTGTCAGGGTTATCAAACAGTTCTATTACCCTGCTAATAGGCAGGTTGATTATAATTTCGTTAGTGTATTTCATTAAGCTAAAGTAGTATTTAATACGTTTTGTTATGAGGGTTACATGTGCACCATGAGGTTTGCTTTTGTGTTTTAAGTTTTTAATATTGAGCACTTTCAAACAGCTTGTTACTAGAACACCAATGGTTTGCTCATATTTTCCAGCCTTTTAAACTCTCATCCACCCTGTCATTCAGTAGGAATCTTCGTTCAATTAGCCGGTATCAATTGCAGGTGGAGCGAAACTGCCTCAAGGGTTTATCCCTTTCGCCCCCCGACTAAAGTCGAGGTTACTGAATAAGGCTTCCGGCTTTATGGTCACTTCTCCCACCCTCATTCAGTAACCCCCGGTTTTAACCGGGGGCATAACAACCATTATACCCACAATTCATCAACCGTTTGCTTCGTCCCCGCAGTCAAAAAACGAATGCGTGTTACTACTGCTGCAATCATTACAGCCGATTTATCCGGGCACTTTTTGCTCCGTCTGTCCACGTTTTCATTCACCCGCGAAGTCCATTTATTGTAGGGTTGTTGGTGATGACGGCAGGGCTCAAAATCTTGAGTCCCTACATGTACCAGGTTCTTTCAACCTATAATCTTAGTTCAGGCAAATACGTGTTACGACTGTTACGACCTCCTGAACCCCAACAACCACGTGCACTCCACCCGTAACACACCTTAATCCTGCCCCGTTTACCTGTTTATCTTTTTAATCCTGTCATCCTCCCATCCTATAAATCTTAGTTCAGACAAATACGTGTTACGACTGTTACGCCCCCCTCAACCCCAGCAGCCACCTGCCTTTAACCCGTAACACCTGTTTTAAATCCTATACCCAACTTTACAAATTTGCTTTAGTCCTGAAATCCGTTTCATCCTATAAATCTTAGTTCAGGAAAATATGTATTACGACTGTTACGCCCCCCCTCAACCCCAGCAGCCACCTGCCTTTAACCCGTAACACCTGTTTTAAAATCCTATATCCAACTTTACAAATTGCTTTAGTCCTAAAATCCGTTTCATCCTATAATTTTAGTCAGGCAAATACGTGTTACGACTGTACGACCCCCTCAACCCCAGCAGCCACCTGTCCTCAGACCATAACACCCGGTTTAACCTTCTTTATAATTCTAAAATCCGTTTCAATTCAGGAACCTTTCTTTATAGTAATAGGAAAATGGCCAAAATGAGGCAGTTTTCTGTGAGAATTTTTTGCGGGTATTACAGCTGTTCAATCAGCCAGCACGGTTGTATGCCCGCTCAATAGCTTCCACCCATTTGTGCGGAGCACCATGGTGCCGGCTTCTATCAGTTTTGTAGAACCTGTCTTGCCGGTCGTATCAGTATATTCAGAAACTACAATTCCATGATAGGTCGCAACTTCAGTGGTAACGGGAAAAATCTCAAGCCTTTCCCACCGGTTGTTTATGCTTTTCATCGTTTTAGCATTAGCGCTAATTGCTTCTGCAATTTCCTGATAATTCAGGGCTTTATTATAGCCTGGCGGAACCCAGAAGAAGGAGGAGGAAGTATCCAGGTAATTAAACTCCGCTGTGAGGCCGTTTTGTTTAACATCTTCAAAGTAGTCAGTAAGGAAAGTTCTTACTTCCGATTCGGTTTTTTTCGGGTCAAAGGAGTTTTCTTTTTTACCGGTGCATGAAAGCAATGTAATGCTTAAGAAAATAGCAGCTAACCATTTCATGTACAATAATAGCTAAAGTGAATGTGAAGAATAGTTGAGTTTTAAAACGTAGAATGTGGATTTTGTTTAAATTTACAGTAAGTAAGAATGAAATCACTTTTTTCAGCAGTACTATTTTTTGCTATTTGCAGTAATAGTGCTTACGCATTCATACATGAAAATGTAAGTTTACAATTGCCTCATGATACCGTTAAAAAGCCCGAAAACAAAAGTTGGAGCGACAGGAAGTGGAAAAAAGTAACGGGCTGGCATTTTGCCATTTCTTATACCCGCAATAAATTAAACAGCTTTTCAGCAGATCTAGGCAGGTATAAAACTTTCCGGAGGTCAGGCGCAAAGTGTGCTTTTGGAATTCCACCGGTAGTTACATGGGGCGTAGGGGTAGATTACTTATATAATAAGAATACTTATGGTTATGGTGTGCGGGCTTTTGGGCAGGTTGAGATGATTTTCGGTATAAATATGCGCCTGGACATAGTAAACAATTTTGAAACTGAATACAGCACAAAGTTGCGTCCTGGTATGGGTATAACATACGGCCCGCTGGATATACAATTTAATTATACACTGGGTATATACAACCGCGACTATCTTCGCCAAAAAGCAGGAATAACCCTACGGTTAAAGTTAAATGCGGGCATTTACGGTAAGGCAACCAGCCCAAGCCCAAACTATAGCTGGTAGTTATTTATTGCATAACAATAAATTGAACTGAAAAATCCAAACAAATCCTTCCTTACTTTTGCCCCAATTTTATGAATTTCGACCGCAGGAATTATTCAGACGAAACCCTTGTGAAGCTTTACAAAGCCATTGTAAAGCCCCGGATGATTGAAGAAAAAATGCTTATCCTGCTGCGACAGGGCAAAATAAGCAAATGGTTCAGCGGTATAGGGCAGGAAGCTATTGCTGCCGCTGTTTCAGCCGCCCTGCATAAAGACGAATACATACTGCCCCTGCACCGTAACCTGGGCGTGTTTACCGGCAGGGACATTCCGTTTACCCGCCTGTTTGCACAATGGCAGGGAAAAAAGGAGGGGTTTACCAAAGGCCGCGACCGATCATTCCACTTCGGAACCAACGAGTACCATATAGTAGGGATGATATCTCACTTGGGCGCTATGCTGGGTGTGGCCGATGGAATTGCACTGGCCCATAAACTGAAAGATGAAAAAAAACTGGCCCTGGTATTCAGCGGCGATGGTGGCGCCAGCGAAGGCGATTTCCACGAAGCTGTGAATACAGCTGCTGTTTGGGATTTGCCTGTTATATTTTTAATTGAAAATAACGGCTACGGGCTGTCAACTCCCAGCAATGAGCAGTATCGCCATAAATATTTTATTGATAAAGGCCCGGCCTATGGTATTAAAGCCGTACAGGTGGATGGCAATAATATTTTGGATGTATACCATGCCATTGAGCATTGGGGCGAAAAAATCCGCAACACCCCCCAGCCCATTATACTAGAATGTATGACCTTTAGGATGCGGGGGCACGAGGAAGCATCGGGCACCAAATACGTTCCGCAGGAGTTATTTGACCAGTGGGCCAAAAAAGACCCGGTAGTGAATTATGAAACCTACCTGAAAAACCGGGGAATACTGACCGATGAATTAATTACCACTATCCGCGCGGAAATTAAACAGGAAATGGAAGCCGGGCTGGAAGAAGTATTTGCCATGCCCGAGGTGAAAGCCAATGTGCAGGAAGAGCTGGCGGATATGTATATGCCTGCGCCCCAGGTGGCAATACAGCCTGCATCGGATAAAAAGAGCGACAAACGTTTTATAGATGCTATTAGCGAAGGAATGGCCCAAAGCATGGAGCGCCACCCTAACCTGGTATTGATGGGGCAGGATATAGCCGAATACGGCGGGGCTTTTAAAATAACCCAGGGTTTTGTGGAGCGGTTTGGC
>DASPJH010000633.1:0-5781 GCA_035628715.1 Bacteroidia bacterium | reverse complement strand
TAAGAATACCGGTTTCGATAAAATTTATATTTCAGGCCTGAGGCGCACTTACCAAAGTGTGCAGCGGTTTATTAACGAGCTTAACATACCGTATGAAAAGCTGGACGCCTTAAACGAGATACGCTGGGGAATTTATGAGGGCCAGCAAAACAGTGGCGAGTGGAAGGCGGATTATTATAAAATGATAGATGAGTGGGCGAAAGGCAACCTTGAACACCGGGTGCCCAATGGTGAAAACCCGCTGGAACTGCAAGCCCGGCAAAAACCTGCGCTGGAGCACATACTCTCTCAGCAGCAGGAGGAAACAGTGCTGGTTTGCATGCACGGGCGGGCTATGAAGAGCTTTTTATGCCTGATGACCAATGAACCCCTGCACAATATGGAAATTTTTAGTCACCAAAACCTGGGATTATACATTGTGGCGTATGATGGTACGGATTTTGAAATTAAGACGCAGAACTGCGGAAAGCACCTGCAACTTACGCCAGGATATATCGTCTAATCTATAACAATATGCATAAACTTGTTTTTACAGTACTTTTTTCCCTTGTATTAGTAGTTACCAAAGCCCAGCCGGCGCCTGTTGATTCAGTAGCCCTGCCCCCGGAGTTTGTTGATTTGCACGGAGAGTTTAATGATACCAACAGCAAATATTTTTTCAGGGAAGACGACTATAAAGACAGTATGCCGGTGTATGAAAAACGGTTTGGCGAACGAAAAGAAGTACCCGACTCATTGAAACTGGCCTTTTTTGTCGCCCTTTCTCATTATCCTGAATTGTACGAAGCTCATATTGAGCTTTCGCGCCGTACCATGTTCACCACTATGGAAGCGCGCCCTACTTTTTTAAGTGTATTTAAGCGCAAAAGCCGCCGCCACTATAAAATTTTTATGAACAGCCGCAAAGGCCGCAGCAAAGGTATTAACCTGGCTAAAACCTCGTTTAACACCCGCGTAGGCTTTTTTGGGCACGAGCTGGCCCACCTGCTCAGCTACGAGGTGCGCAGCAGCACACAACTGATAGGCATGGGCTTTAAATACGCCCTTTCTAAAAAATACAAAAAACAAACCGAGCGTGAAACCGATATGGAAACCATTCGCCGCGGTATGGGGTACCCATTGTATGAAAGCAAACTGGTGATTTTAAAGCAAAAAGACGACGAGGTGCTGGAGGATTACCGCCAGAACGCCATCCGTAATTACATGACCGATGCCGAGGTGCTGCAAACCATACGTGATATTGCCCGCGAGCTGCTGGCCGCCCACAGGCAGCGGAACAAGTAAAGATTAGGCCGTAAGAGTTTAAATCAACAGTCGCCGCATCCTCATTCAGTAACCCGTTGCTTTAGCTGCGGGGTAAAGGAAACTTAGCAACATTGCCACCAGGATTTTTATATCCTGTCCCAACAAAACCTCCCATCGTGAATTTGCTTTATATCGCTATCTATATAGAAAAATCCCTATTTTTGCGCACCCAAAAAAACCTGTTACCATGATTATTGGTGTTCCCAAAGAAATAAAAAATAACGAAAACCGCGTGGCTGTTACGCCAGCCGGTGTTAAAGAATTTATCAAACACGGCCATACCGTGTATGTACAATCAACTGCCGGTGTTGGCAGCGGTTTCAGCGATGATGAATATACATCTGCCGGTGCCAAAATGCTTCCTGCCATTGAGGACGTATACAGCATTGCCGAAATGATTGTAAAAGTGAAAGAGCCTATTGAATCAGAATACAGCCTGATCAGGAAAAACCAACTGGTGTTCACTTATTTCCACTTTGCATCGTATGAGCCCCTTACCCACGCTATGATTAAAAGCGGAGCGGTATGCCTGGCTTACGAAACCGTTGAGAAAAAAGACCGTTCATTGCCCCTTTTGGTGCCTATGAGCGAGGTGGCCGGCCGTATGTCTATACAGGAAGGCGCCAAATACCTGGAAAAACCCCTGAAAGGACGTGGTATCCTGCTGGGTGGCGTTCCCGGTGTTAAACCTGCCGAAGTGCTTGTATTGGGTGGTGGTATTGTTGGTACCCAGGCTGCTAAAATGGCTGCCGGATTGGGCGCACACGTTACCATCATGGATATTTCATTGCCCCGTTTGCGCGAACTGGACGACATCATGCCTGCTAACGTGGACACTATGATGAGCAACGAGTACAACATTGAGGCCATGATTCAGCGTGCCGACCTTATTGTGGGCGCTGTGCTGATACCAGGCGCTAAAGCTCCCCACCTGATTACCCGCGACATGCTGAAGCTGATGAAGCCCGGCACTGTGCTGGTTGACGTGGCTGTAGACCAGGGCGGTTGTATTGAAACCTGCAAGCCTACCACACACGAAAACCCCACTTACATTATTGATGATATAGTGCACTACTGCGTGGCCAACATGCCCGGCGCTGTGCCTTATACCAGCACCCTGGCCCTTACCAATGCTACATTGCCCTACGCTATACAGCTGGCCAACAAAGGCTGGGTGAAAGCCTGCCGTGAAAACGAAGAGCTGAAACTGGGATTGAACGTGGTAGACGGCAAAGTGGTTTACCGCGGTGTTGCCGAAGCCTTTAACCTTCCGATGCACAATGTGGAAGAAGTAATGGTGGAGAAAGCCGCTGCTTCTATGTCGGTATAAGGCATTTTACTATTTAAACTATAAAAGGCCCTTTTGGTGTAATTGCCAAAAGGGCTTTTGCTTTTAAGCCCACGTGTTGCATACCTTTGCAGGAAATGGCCAAACGACTGTACGTGATTCTGAAACTGGTGAACATGTTGCTGTTTATTATACTGGTATGGGCATGGGCCATGTATTCAAAAATAGGGATGTCGGTTTTTGATGAAAACAGTAAAATTCATGTTCCGGCTGATATGGCTGAAATCTTCGGCGTAGGGTTTATTATCCTCTGCATTGCTGTATTCCCCATTGCAGCATCTATTTTGTTCAAATACAAATACAACAAGGTATTATTCTTCGGAATTACCATGATCAATATCTTCCTGATTTTCGCCCTTATTATGATTTTCCCGGTGAATACGGGTTTCTATCTTTAGGGTCGGGTTCCCAACTTGTTTGGAAATCTGCGGGCAGGTTTATGGAGCAAAAAAGGTATATTTCACGGATGAAATGTTTGTGGTTATTATTGGTAGTAACTTTGGGCGTTAACTGTAAAAACAGTGAAAACACAAGAATCAATTCCAATGGCGAAAAGAACACTTTCATAATTGAATTACCAAAAGCTGGTCCCGACTTATATTACCAGTTTAGCAAAAGCATCAATGAACAACTCTCATTAAAAGAGCTTGAAAAAGGCGTAGATAGTTTGGAGCTAAGGCTTACCGAGCATGCAGAAATTACAAATTTATACACCACGCATGTTTTAAAATTAATAAGTAATGAATGGAAGGGATACCGTTATCATTATTGGAAGGCTCTAGGAAGAGATTGGAAGTCTATTAATATTGATAGTATGATTATGTATGCATACCCTGAAGTTGTTCGGGTAAAAGTCAAATCAGCATTGGACAGTATGCTTGCCGAGGGTTTGATGGAACTTCCGTCGCAACATGACATTAAAGGTTTTGAAAGTAGGGTTTCAGATGGTACTACATATTATTTTGAAATAGCCACAAAAAACCGCTATAAATTTTATTACTATAATACTCCTGAAGCTTACGATTATCCTGAGTGCGTTCAGATGACAAAGATTTTGGATATTTGGAGAAGGAATATCGGCGGCATTACTTTTAACCATATGCGTAAGCAATAAGGTTATTGAAAAAATTAATTAAAAACCTGAATATGTCACCCCTACTCAAAAAACTCAATTATAAGAACCAGCCGCAGGTTGTGCTGCTGAACCTGCCTGAAGAACAGAAGCACTTAATTGCTGATTTTGGTGAATCCGCCAAGGTGTTTACAGATGCTAAAAAGGTGGAGAAAGTCCATTTCCTGGTGGCATTTTGCACCCAACAGGCCGAGGTGGATATGGTGGCGGCGCAGGTGCTGCCGAAGATAGAAGGCGACGGTGTGGTGTGGCTGGTATATCCCAAGGGCACCTCAAAACGTTACAAATGCGAGTTTAACCGCGATACCGGCTGGCAATCTGTTGGTGCGCAGGGTTTTGAAGGCGTTCGCATAGTAGCCGTAGACGAGGACTGGTCGGCATTACGGTTTCGCAGGGCGGAAAACATTAAAACCATGACCCGCAGTTTTGCCATGACCAAAGAGGGTAAAGAAAAGGCAGGTAAAAAGAAATAACCCCATTAAGTTATAAGTATATAAAATTCTGATTTAACGTAGTGGGGGATTTAACTTTTATTAACCTGGTGAAGTCCCCAGGCCTGCCGCATTAAATAATGAACATCAAAACCAGGCCGCCCACTAAAAATATAAACGGCGAATCCCAGGTATGGGGCGAGTAGGCTTCGGCAAGCGTTACGCCAATGGGAAAAAGCAACAATGCCCACACCATCTGCTGGCCGGTAAAAATATGGCTAAAGCCTAAAAGCACCAGCACTGCGGTAATAAATACACAGGCGCTTCCCTCTATACTGCGGGTGTATTTTTTGCTGGTAAACAGGGCTCTCACATTGTACTTATGCTTTCCAAAGCGTACGCCAACGGGCTCGGCCAGGCCGTCGCCAATTGCATTGGTAAGTATAATTATCAATAATAATTCAGGTTTACCAATATGGTTAAAGTACAGGTACAAAGGCACTGCCGCCACATAACTGGCCAGGTACTGGGTAAACAGCCATTTCAGCGTATGAGGGCGGTCTTCGGGACGGTCGAATGCGGCATACATCAGCCCAAACAGCTTTACATTTTCCCGCACAGGCTTAATATAAATGATAAATGTAGCCAAGCTGATGGCCACCATGCCCAGCGTAGTATATAACGTTTCGGTATAGGGCAGGTATATTTTAACTATAAACGGTAAAAAGAATACAAAAAAATGATTGAGCTTACGGGTATAGTTAACCTTTACACCTCCTTTTACTACCATAAGCCCTTCTATAAAGGCTATAATGTGCAGGATAATAAACTCTGCCGACTGGTTTAGTATAAATGATGTTTCCATGAGGCAAAATTGCTGTAGCTATGCCGTGCATCGTAATTACAAATTGCCTGGCGCAGTTTTCCTTTTGGCAGATTTTGCAGGTGACTTAAGGCCACCCTGGCAGAAGTTGCAAAAAATGCAACAGATGAGTTATTTCGATGAAAAGAAGTTTACAACGCCCTAAAGAATAAACTATCTTGCCCGGACGTTTTTAAAAGGAACAAATATTGCGGTTTACTTTATACCGTTCATAGTGTATTAATGGTCATAATAATATGAAGCAGCTGTTTTTTACCATACTCTTTGCATTTTCCATCCAGGCCTGGGGAACGCAGATACTGATTCCCATGGATAACACCCAGAAAGACCACCTGAAGGCCTATGGCATTACGTACTGGGTGCTGGGTAAAGACGCAGAAGCCAAATGGCTGCTAAATTACCGGGACGGTAGCTTTGCCTTTGAATACAAAGAAGAGTACGAGAAAGAATGCCGGGTAAGGGGCGTAACCTACGAAGTTTTAACGGATGCCAGGTACAATGCCATTCTTGCAGAAATTGCAGACCCTGAAGTTAATATGGAGTCTGTTCAGTTGCTGAAAGCCCCCAAAATTGCTGTTTATTCTCCCAAAAGCAAACAACCCTGGGACGATGCGGTAACCATGGTGCTGACATATGCTGAAATACCCTACGATATAATTTTTGACGACGAAGTGCTGGATGG
>DASPJH010000632.1:0-2036 GCA_035628715.1 Bacteroidia bacterium | reverse complement strand
GGATGGTTTACCGTGGGATAAAGATTCGCTGGGCAGGATGACCTTTCGGTATTTTGCGCTGGATGCAACGGGTACCCCTTACAAAACAAAGCGGCTGGATTATGTATGGGCAGGTAATTGCAGAAATGACACCATATATATTGATACAGCTGGGAAAAAGGTAATTGTCAGGCCCTTTATAAACTGGGAAAATAAATGGGACACTTCATATAGTATGCCGAAAGATTATCATAGTTATATCTTCCTTTATAAAAACGCGGACCGATTTTATTATTTGGTACAACATTGCGATTATTTATTCAGGGACACCATTATGGAAAAACGTATAGTAAAAGGCGGCACCTGGCGGCATCCCGATGCACTATCCCGGCGGGCTATGGCTGAAAATGAATATTCCCCCAACGTGGGTTTTCGCTGTGTGATGGCCTATAACAGTTTACCGGTTAAAAAGAAATACAGGGTAAAATGGCGGTAAAAAAATTAATAGTATTGTTTACGGTAACCGTAATTTTTGGCGCCTGCCGGAAAATGCCAAAAACCTACACCGCCGAAGATATACCTTCGGCGCAAACCACCCCTCCCGATATGGTGTATGTGCAGGCCGGTGGAGATTTGCCCTCGTTTTATATGGGTGTTACCGAAGAATGTAATATTAACCACGAAATTTATACCGATTGGCTGAAATATGTATTTGCCGATTATCCTGAAGTAATTGAAATGGCACAGCCCAAAAGCAGGGACGTAAGCCATCTGCTACGTTTTAACGACCCTTATTACAGCTATTACCAAAACCACGAGGCGTTTGCCTACTACCCGGTAACGGGCTTAACCTGGGTACAGGCTATGAGCTACCTGCAATGGAAAAGCGACCGCCTGAATGAATTTATTTTAATGGACCTGGAATTAAGTGATAAATCCGATATTACAAACCAGGTGGCTGGCAACAATTTTGCCACGGAGGCTTACCTGTCCGGCCAGTACTATCCGGTAACTAAAAACGAGCTGCCGGATTTGGAGCCCGGTGGCACCACCCGTA
Source organism: Bacteroidia bacterium (assembly GCA_035628715.1). GTDB lineage: Bacteria > Bacteroidota > Bacteroidia > UBA8524 > UBA8524 > SB11. The sequence continues at coordinate 1,000 of DASPJH010000632.1, read as the reverse complement.
AAGTACGCTATGACGATGGTATTTTATTCCCTACCATGCGGCTGCCTACCGAGGCAGAGTGGGACTATGCGCTGGCTAATATGCCCGAAAAGCCCATTGACCCGGCGAATTATGCCGACCCGTTTTCTAAAGATGCCATGTACCCGTATGGAAAAGAATATTACACATTTTTAGTGGGACGGGAAAGGGGATTTGAGTTTGACTATTTCTTTAAAAAAGGATTTGAATATCATTATAATTACAACACCATCCCAACAATACCCGACCGGCTCACCGGCCCGGCGGATTATGATTTGTCAAAACCTGGAATTGCTAATATGAAAGGCAATGTACACGAGTGGCTGTTTGATAAATACAGCGATGATAAACAGTATAAAAACAACAGCTTTATAAATTATTTTTCTGAGTGGTGCATGCCTCTTCCCGCTGATAGCCTGATTTATGACCCCGACGGGCATTACCTGGAAAAAGACAGTTTGGGCAGGATGTATTTTAATATTTTCGGGATACCGCAGGCAGATAGTAAGAAACCTTTGCGTTTCCGAAGATATAAGCAGGTTTTGTCAAGGATTACAGGGTACGAGCTTATTTACGTTGACTCAACGAAAAACCGTATTGAGCCCGGCAACTATAATATTGCCAGGAGAGGCGAAATCAATTTTTTGAAATATTATAAAAGCCGTTGTTATGGAAACGACAATAACTACTTTGCGGATTGGGTAACACTACCCGAAGAAGACACCTCAAAAATACCCCTATATTTTGACATGCCAGCTCAAAATTTTATGCAGGTTGACACAATGCTGTATTTACAAAGTAATTGCTATGGAAGCATTTACAGGGAATATATTGTCCGCTCCCTTTTTAAAAATGATACCGGTTACTATTACAAAGTACCTGTTTATGAATACATAAAATATGACACAGCGGTTAGCTACCGACTTATTAAAGGCGGCAACTGGAAACAGCCCGACGGTAATTACCGCCAAAAAATGCGAGA
>DASPJH010000631.1:0-4191 GCA_035628715.1 Bacteroidia bacterium | reverse complement strand
AATGGGTAGAAAAACGTCTTTAAAAAAATCGCTGGTGAGTTATAATGTAAATAGAAGCCTAAAGAGTTTCGAGATAGGATAAAAAAGTTTTAAGATTTTGACTAAATTGTATTGGAAAATCAAAATAATTTATTATATTATAAATAGAGAAAGCCAGTATAAACTGGCTTCAATAAAATCTTGGGGACGGGGCAAGGACGGTCTCATCAGCCGTTAAGACAGGAATGGTACTCCTGCCAAGCTGGGTCGTAATGAACCTCAACCGTTCCTTAAATATTGTGTCTTTTTCGGAGGGCACAAACTAACGAGGAGAGAGCCGAGTGCACCGTCAGTATATCCGGTGGCCGAAAGGTGGGGATTGAATTACTGGCCTCATAAGCCAGTTAATTAACGCCCCCGCTCAAACCTTGTTAGCAAAGGGGGTAGCTCACAACTACTCCCTTTTTCTTTTACAAAGATACAATATACAACAAAATATCCATAGTACAATGGATGGCTCCGTTTTTTGTAACTTTGTCCTGATGACCGAAAAGAAGAAAAAGAAGCCTGCACCTAAAAAGAAGCGGGGGAAGTACACCGAAAAGTTAGAGGTCAAGGGCAGCTTTTTGGATATAATGAAAGCGGCTGTTAAGAACGCCGACAAAAAGAAATCTTAAAAAAACGCAATCCAGCGCCACCTCAAGGAATTTTCAACCGTTACGTGTAAGATGGTATAGTCGCCCCTTTAGGGGATTTAGGGGTTATTGACGGCTGGAGCGGATAACAACACAAAAATCACATACCTTAGCGGGTATGTCGCCGTTTACCATAGACAAGTCCATTGAGCGCGCCAGTACGCTGCCCTCGAGGTTTTATACCGACGAAAAAATATTTGACGACCTGAAGAACAAAGTATTTGCCCGCAGCTGGCAATTTATTGCTGATGCTGATAAATTAAAAGTGCAGGGCGATATGTACCCCTTCAACTTTTTGGAAGGTTACGTGGACGAGCCGCTGCTGTTTACCCATGATGCTGCCGATAAGCTGAATTGCCTTTCCAACGTATGCACCCACCGGGGTAATTTGCTGGTAAAATATGCCACCAACGGCAACCAGCTGCAGTGCGGCTATCACGGCAGGAGGTTTGAACTGGACGGCACCTTTAAATACATGCCCGGCACGGCGGGTATGGAAAATTTCCCTTCACCGGCGGATAACCTGCCCAAGGCACCGTTTGCCAAATGGAACAATATGCTGTTTGCCAGCATTAACCCGGCGTTTTCTTTTGAGGCGCTGACAGAAGAAATACAGGACCGTATAGGCTGGATGCCCATTAAGGATTTTATTTTCGACCCGGTACGCTCGCAGGATTATTTGGTAAAGGCCAACTGGGCACTGTATGTAGATAATTATTTAGAGGGTTTCCATATCCCGTTTATTCATACAGACCTGGCCCAGGCGCTGGATTTTGGTAACTATACCACGGAGATATTCCAGTATTCTAATTTACAACTTGGTATAGGTAAAGGCGGGGATATGCTGTTTGATCTGCCCGAATCATCACCCGATTACGGTAAAAATGTGGCAGCCTATTACTTTTGGTTATTCCCTAATATGATGCTGAATTTTTATCCCTGGGGATTATCCATGAATATTGTGAAACCCATAGCGCCGGAGCTATCTAAAATATCTTACCGTGCGTATGTGTGGGATGAAACCAAGCTGAACATGGGTGCTGGCGGCGCACTGGACAAAGTAGAGCGCGAAGACCAGAATATTGTTGAATCCGTACAACGGGGTGTTAAATCCCGTTTATACCAGAAAGGCCGCTTTTCTCCAACAATGGAAAAAGGCGTGCACCATTTTCACTCGCTGCTGTCGGGATTTTTGAGGGAGTGATTAGCCTGTTTGGCAATACTCGAGAACGAAGCTAATAAAAGGCGGTTCATTGTAGCAATGACATATACATCCCGGTCTCGGACATTCCTGGTATGTTTTAATGTTTATTTTTCGTGGTTCAATATTATAACTAATAAATATTTTAATCAAGGTATTAGCTCTTTTATAAGCAATCATTTCATCTAATTCTATTTCTTCCCGGCAAGAGTGGGGGATAAAGTACATTATACGGCAAGAATCCATTAGCTTTTTTATTCCGGGCATAAGACTCAGAAGCCGTTCTTTACATTTGGGGGTTAGCGAATCTGAATTGTATTCAAACTTCGCCACAAACATTTCATTTTCAACAGCTGAATCAGACTGTGCAAAGTTTTTAAGTGGAAACAAAAGGCTTATTAATATCAGAACTTTCATTATCGGCATAATAGTTTACTGTGTATAATCTCAATTTAGCCAAAAGATACAGCTTTGAAACCCTCGTAGGGGCTCAGGAAACTGAGCCCACAAATAATCAGGGGCTCAGTTTCCTGAGCCCCTACAAGGTTTCCTGAGCCCCTACAAGGGGTTAGGGTAAAAAATTCAATTCAATATCGTTACCGTGCCTTTTTGGGTATGGATGCTGTTATCCCAGCCGGTGTAGCGCACAATCCAGATAAATACGTTATCAGCAGGGCCGGTGCCTTTAAAGTCGCCCGTCCACTGGGCATTTTTGTCAAAGCTTTCAAACACCTTTTCGCCCCAGCGGTTAAACACCTGCAGGTGGTAATCCTTTACAAACACATCCACCTGCCCCCAGCCGTCGTTCAGCTTATCACCGTTGGGGGTAAACCCGGTTGGTACGTGCAGCAACGGCCTTTGCACCAGTTTCACCGTGTTGGACTCAGATATGGCCTCGTTGCCCCCGCTTTCGGTAGCAACAATTTTATACCAGTAAATACCGTAATCGTAATCAAAATTGTTGTCCATGTGATTGAGTGTCACAGGCGGCCCCTGGTAGTTGGTGGCAGGGTTCTGGCGGCTGTCCCAGCGTATCAGCTCATAATTATCAACTCCTACCGACCAGTCGTTATAAGTGTCCCAGTTCAGGTGGTGCTCATACGGCCTGCTCACGCCGGTAAGCACAATATTGCAGCCCTTATTGCTAAACTGGCTGATGTGCCCGCATTGGTCAATTACCTGCAGTTTATAGCAGTACGCATCCTTGCTTACGTCCACTTTTGTGTCAACAAAAGCAGTATCATCAGTTTTATTGGTGCTGGCATAAAACTGGTAGTTTTCAACGCCGTGTGAGGATTTACGGGCACGGTACACCAGGTACGATTCAAAATCGTCCTCTTTTGTATCCTTCCATACCAGCTTCACATCTTTGTTATCAACTACCGTAGCAGTTACCACATCCGTAGACTTAATGGGTGCATTAAACTGGTCTTTAGTGCAGATAGTATAAGAGTTAGCGCCTTTCACTTCACATATATTTACCGAATATATATAGTAGCAATAGTTTTGATTCCGGTAATCGTTTACTGCCTTATCTATGTATTCAAATTTATCCGCTTTTGTAAACGGCCCCAGGTTGCTAACGTTTCCTGCGGGGTCGGTTTTCACAATAATAAAATGTGAGAAATAAGGGTTGGCCGTATCGGCATTGTCCCAGCGAAGCTTTATGCTGGTGGGCGTTTCAGGCACCACGCAAAGTACACCCGGAGGCGGGATAACAGGCGGAGGAAGCACCAGCACTTTAATTAGGGCGCTGTCGTTTTTAAAATCAGGACACCCTTCATCGGTTATTACAACGGGGATATAAATAGTGTCGCCAGTAAGGTGCAGGCACTTGGTATCCCATGAAAAGGTTGCCTGCAGCTGGCGTGTGCCTTTTCCTGACGGCTTGGTAATGGTGGGCCTGGGGTTAGGAAAAGTATGGGTAAAGAAGCTTTCATCAACATGCATTGTTAATGAATCGTACCTGTCAGCATCGGTGGCGTCAATGTTAAATGTCAGTGTATTTCCGGCAACCACGGTATAAACAGCATCGTTTACCACCGGCGCCCTGTTCAGGTTTTCAAAATCCAGTTTCAGTATGGCGTTGTTACAGTTGGCGCTGTTATTAGTTCTCGAATATGCATTATCGGTGGTTTTCAGCAAGCTGTTTCCGCCGCACCCAGCACATACCGACTGGTATACTATTCCTTTCCTGTCAAACCGGCTGGTTCCGCCATCCACGTGTTCGTCGGCTCCAAAACCACCTAAAAAAGTGGCATATGCAAGCTCATCAAGATTTTTGCTGAAAACAGCCAGGTAAAAATCCGATCCGTC
>DASPJH010000630.1:0-3404 GCA_035628715.1 Bacteroidia bacterium | reverse complement strand
ATACCAGGGGCAAGCCTGGTTTGATGCCATAACGCAGTTGTACAAAACCAAAGGCCTTAATCCTACCTATGTACAGTTGCAGGGAACAATAGCTCCCTGGTACGAAGGTGATATGGATACCATGGCTGAAGGCCGGTACCTTATTCCCACCAGCAATACCGTGCCTGTTCCTCCGGGATGTAAAGCCAACGGACCTGCCCTTGCGCTGGGACCGGCCACATTGCAGGTAGACAACGTGAATAATTTGATTATCATAAACGGAACTGCAGCTTTCCCCGAAAAATACCAGGGCCAGTATGACCCAATGCAAACTGATAACAACCCCAAATATGATTTCGGGCCCCTATCACTGGGAGTTCTTGTTGATGGAGTAGCACCCTATAACTTTGCTGATATATTATACGCTACTATGGTGAACGACGGTTCAGGCTGGATGTTTACGGTTTCTTTTCAGCCAACCATACCCAATATCCAGCAGATGTTTGATAATGGTTTGTTTTTTATATCAAGTGAAAAATACGGCATACTGCTGCAGGAAACCCCGTACTTTATAGTTTCCGACCAATCAGCCGTGTTTGCCGAACAAAACCCGGGAACCAGCCAGTCCACCTTCCTGAATAAAGACGGTGTTCCGGTACCCGTTAGCTTTAACGTTTACAAAAAAGGCGTGCAGCTTACCAGCTCGTGTACTGAAAGCTTTAACCTTTGGGTATACGATACCACTCCCAACCAGGCGCCCGGCACAGCCACTTTATTAACAGAAAATTATAAGCCCGGGCAAAGCATTTCGTTGCCCGTGGATACTCCCGGTAACCGCCTGATAACTGCGGTACTTTCCACCGACCCTCCCCCACCGTCCAGCTATGGTAATTTCCCTTTAAACTATGCGCCGATAATAAACATACGGATATTACCCAATAATGTAGATTACAGCAAATATTATGTTGACCCCACCGCACCCCAGCCCGTGGGAAATGATTTGCTGACCTTTGATGTAATATACAACGAAGTGCTGCGCAATTACTATTTGTTATACCCGGCTATGAGTGTTCGCGTGCCGCTGAACGACCCGCAATACTGGCAGGACCCTGTAATGGCCCGTACCCTTTTGCAGCGCATCAGCCTTGAGTTTTGGGGACGCTCTGAAGCTATGCCCCGCACACGCGATTTATCAGCCAGCCGCAGGCAGCTGCTTACCGCATGGTGCCTTAAAATAATCCAGGGATAATAATCATTTATTAATACGTTAATTTTATGAAAAAGATATATATAGCCAGCATTGCAATAGGTTTACTTGCTGCCTGCAAACCAGCAACAAGAAATACAGAAGAAATAAAGACTGACTCGTCAAAAAAAGACAGCCTGCGTGCCACCGCAAAGGTGTATACCGCTGAAGGGCAACAGGCAGCCACTGCGCCCTATACTGTTTCACTGGTAGATACGAAAGTTAAATTTGCCCCGACACTGCAGTCGTTCGGGTTGGCTACCCAGGGCAATCAGTGGTTGCTGGTGGGCGGCCGTACCAATGGTTTTCACGGTACTTCTGATAACGAAAGTACTTTTCCAACCCGGTACAGCAATAAAAATATGTTTGTGATAGACCCTGCGCAGCAAAAGGTTTGGCAACTACCCGTTCCGGCTGAGTTTTTACTCCAGCTGCAATCTACCAACATGAATTGCTACCAGGATGGCGATTATATGTACTGCATTGGTGGATACGGCTCTAACTGTGCTGCTGATTCACCGGAATGTTATCAGACTTTTCCCAATCTAACTGCTATCAATGTGCCCAACGCGGTTAAGGCCATTACAGCGGGCGATGCAGCCGGACTGCAGGCCAGCATCAGCACTATTACTGATGAAAGAATGCGCGTTACCGGTGGCTCACTAAGAAAAATTGGCGACTGGTTTTACCTGGTTATGGGCCAAAACTACAATGCCATGTATAAGGGTGCTGTAACTGGTATTTATACCCAGCAGGTCCGTAAATTTCAAATAGGCAATAATAACGGCCAGTTATCCATTAATAATTATACGGCTTATGATGTGCCCTGGAGTACAGCGCCTATGAGCGAACAATTCCACCGGCGGGATTTAACCGTTGCTGAAACCATTATGGACGATGGCACGCCAGGTATTACGGTATACGGCGGGGTATTTACCCCCACAGGCGGAACTGGCTTCCAGAACCCTGTTTACATATACCAGGACGGACAGGGCAATACCAGCTTTGCGCTTGACCAGGGTTTTGAGCAAAAGCTAAATGTGTACGATTGCGCTTACACCACGCTTTACGACCCAACGGCACAAAACATGTACACCACCTTTTTGGGAGGCATTACCTATTATTACTATGATAAAGCCGGTAATCTTGTTGAAAGCAACCAGATGAATTTTTTGCCTTTCAGCAAAAATTTAACAACTGTGGTGCGGAACAGCAGCAGCAAAACCTCTGTTGAGTACCCCCAGCAAACACCCGCCCTGCCTGCATTTATCGGTTCGGATGCTGAGTTTATTCCCTCATCGCAAATTGCTATGTACCAAGGCATGGACGATGTGATGGATTACTCGCAGCTACCAACGGGCAAAACATTACTGGGCTGGATGTACGGCGGTATTTTGGCCACCGCCGAGCAAAGCAGCGAGTTTAACCCGACTTTTGCCAATAACAAGATATACGAGGTTTGGATAACCAAGTAATGTGAAGTTTTGTAAAATCCCAGTAACCATACGGTTGAAGGGCCCAGCGTTTCCCCTCTTCATAGCGTGGCTTACAGAGCGGCATGGAGAGGGGCGACTGTTGGGGTACAGCAGGTTCCACGGGACGGCACAAATTGTCTTACCCCCTTGCTACTGTAGTAACAACAGTAACACTCAAACGGTGAATAAATAGGTAACCTGTTGTTCGAAATTGCTTTCAAGTGCTGTTATATATGTTATTACACCGGCTTTTTCGCCACGGTGCCCATAAACTCCTTCAGGTAAAAGGGCTCAAAGTAAGCTACGTTCTCAAAACGCTGCCGCTGGTAGTACTCGTAGGCCAGCTGGCCGGTCTGACGGGTAGAAGGAGTGATACCGTCCACAAAAACAGCGTTGGGATGGGTAATTACCGATTTACACTTGGCGGCCCCATCGCCAAAAAAGAGGATAGTGTGTTGGTCGAGATGTCCCAAAAAGCTGGTCTCATCCACAATAACAGCCCTGGTTTCCTCCAGCCAGTTGTGTTGGGAGTCAAACAGGGCACTGTATACCTCCATCCGGCGGGCATCAATCATGGGGCAAAGCAGAGTAGAAGGGGTAATTTGTCCGGTTAGCTGTTCGTTCCGGGTCATGCCTTCCAGCGTATTAATGGCTACCAGGGGTTTGTCCAGTCCGTAGCACAAACCTTTGGCGGCAGAAACCCC
>DASPJH010000629.1:0-7341 GCA_035628715.1 Bacteroidia bacterium | reverse complement strand
TAATGTTTGATATTGTGCCTGCAAAAGATATTGCCATCGACTCATTATCACTGTATTTAACAACAGCATATACAACGACAGGGGATTATACCTTTAGGGTATATTATAAATCAGGCACTTTTGTAGGCTCACAGCTGAATGCAGGTGTATGGACAAATGGCGGCGATTACAAGGCAACATTTGACGCAACCGGCTTTCTAAAGTTTGATATTGAAGATATTGACATGTCCAAAGGGGAAACTTATGGATTTTATATCACTATAGTTTCCGGACCTGGTATTGCCATGGATTATACAACATTGGGTTCTTTTACCAGCTATAGCAATAGCGATGTCACAATTATTGCCGGAAACGGTGTTTCAGGCCTATTTGGGGGAACATTCAGTCCCCGCGGGTTTAACGGAATGATACATTACAGGGGCCAGCTTTGTTTCAGTAATCGTACACCGGTTAATGCCGTAATCAGCTCTGTACCCAGGGGTGTAACCTACCAGCCCAAATCCGGATCAAAAGGATTTTTTAATGCTGGAACTCTTACTAATCCAGATTTTAATGCTGCTCCTGACCGTATAGACTTCCAGATTGTGCCTCCCACCGGATTTTTGAATTCAGGATACGGCGCTTCAGGAACATGGAATATTACTAACGTAGAAGTTAAAACTTCCACCGGAACCACTGTTCCTGCATCTATGTATTCGCTGGTTAATCCAACCGGTTCTTCTAATGGCGAATTCAGGCTGAATCCAGACACAACGTTTAACGACCAGACAATATGCGTAAACCTTACAGTGAAGCGTAATGACAATGGATGCGACACCGTTATAACGCGCTGCATTTATATTGCCCCAAGGCCGAAAGTATCGTTTACCCATACTTCAACATGTCTGGGTGATGTAACTACCTTCAATACTACCTCCACTGTTCAGGTTGGAACCATAACTCATGAATGGGATTTTGGTGTGCCAGGCGCTACGTCTGTTTTTGGACTTGCCGACTATCAATTTCCTGCACCCGGTAACTATAATGTAAAACTTATTGTTACGTCCGATAAAGGGTTTAAGGATTCGGTGATACAAGTTATCACCGTTAAACAGGTACCTGTCGCTAACTTCGATTTTAACAATGCCTGCGAGGGTACTCCGGTTTCATTAGTTGATAACTCAACGCTGCCTCCTGGTGCTGCTACACATGAGTGGGATTTTGAAAGCGACGGCATTATAGATGCCACCGGCACTACTACCAACAAATTATACAGTATACCTAATGTCTACAGAGTAACTTACAGGGTAACTGTAGACGGTTGTACAGATGTACAGGAAGGGAATGTGACCCAGGCTCCGCGCGCAGTACCTGACTTTACACATACTGCCCTGCAGTGTGATAATGCCGGGGTTACTTTTACAAACAACAGCACGCCTCCCGCATTTGGCAACGTAGGCTATACCTGGAAATTCGGCGACAACAAGTCTGCGGCATCAATGGACGCTACGCATACATACAACGCATTCCAAACCTATACAGTAACCTTACTGGCAAGCACTAACCTGGGCTGTAGGGATTCAATACAAAAGAATATTACCCTGCGCGAGTCTCCTATTGCTGGTTTTACCGTTGTGGGATCGGCCTGCCACGGCGATGTGCTGAATTTTACTGATAACTCTACTGTGCCAGCTGCATCTAACACCTACAGCTGGGATTTTGGCGATAATAATTCGTCATCTTCACAAAATGCAGCTTACCAGTATTCTTCACCGGGCGTTAAAACCATTACGCTTACCGTAATAAGCTCTAACGGATGCGAAAGTGAAAAAGATACCACTATAACCATTGACGCCAAGCCTCAGGCCGGATTTACAGCAAGTGAAGTATGTTTGGGAAAACCTACTGTATTTACCAACTTATCATACAGCGCGGATGTACTGAGCTATTCATGGGAGCTAGATGATAACTTTACATCTGCACTGAGCAGCCCGGTTGTAACTTACACAACTGATGGCCCTAAGGATGTAACCCTTATTGCCACTTCAGCCAACGGTTGTACTGATACAGCCAATGTTGTCGCTATGGTAAATCCACAGCCCCAGGCCCAGATACTGATTGCTTCCCAGCTAAGCCGCGACGGTGCATTCGGCTTCTCAACCAACACCCCCGGCAGCAAGTTTGTATGGCTGTTCGGTGATGGCGGACGCGACTCAGTAGCCAACACTGTTTATAAATACCAGGCTGACGGTTTGTATGAAGTGATACTGATTGTAGTATCGGACAAAGGCTGTATGGATGTTGATACGCAAACCCTTAGCGTAAACCGCCTGGGAGTTGATAACTCTTCAGCTCTTGAAGGAAACGTGAAGATGTATCCTAACCCCGGTGCCGGTACGTTTAACATTACATTTAGCGGTATTGAAGCGGCTGATGTAAAATCAATTGTTGTAACTAACAGTCTTGGCCAGGTAGTGGCTGAACCGGATGTTCGCAATATTGCCAACAACGTTATTGCTGTTAATATTGCCGAGCAGGCCGCTGGTATCTACTTTATTAATGTAGAAACTATAAGTGGAAAGGCTGCCTTTAAATACAACCTGGTGAAATAATAAAAAGTCTTCTCACAAATATTTTTGAAAGGCCACCCGTGAGGGTGGCTTTTTTATTAATTGATTACCTATTAAACTCTTCTTTCCTCCCTTTATGGATTGTTGTGTATATTAATTGGAAATACCTCTTTTTGTGCAGGTAAAAGCACAAAAAAAGCATAAATAAAGAGGTTTTAAATTGATTTACTGGAAGTTAATTTCAGTGCTGTCGCCCAAATTAAGGCTTTGCACAAAACCTTTCAGCATGGCATCGTTACCAATCAGAGAGTCTTCAAGAATGGCAAATTCCAGGTGCGCATAAGGGCCTATAATGGAGTTGGTAATAATGGAATTGTGAATGATTGCATTTTCACCAATGGACACGTTGGGGCCTATAATGGAATTTCGGATTTTGCATCCTGCGGCTATAAATACAGGCTGGATAATGATAGTACTGTCGAACTGTTCATCTTCCGGCATTTTGGGTTTAAAGCGTCTTAAAAGGGTGGCGTTGGTTTCCAGCAGTATGTCCTTCTTGCCACAATCAAACCAGTTGTCTACATCAAACACCGTAAACTGGTAGCCGTTCTGGATAAGGTAATTCAGCGCATCAGTAAGGTGAAACTCGTTATTAGTCCTCAGGTTATTGGCAATAATATAGTCCAGCGCTTCTTTTAATTTAGCGCCGTTTTTAATGTAGTAAGCCCCGATAAGCGCCTGGTTTGATTTAGGTATCAGCGGTTTTTCCACCAGGCTGGTAATAAAACCGTTGTTATCTACCTGCGCTACGCCAAAAGCTCTTGGATCCAGCACTTTTTTTATACCGAGGGTAGAGTAGGGGCTTTGCAGCACCTTTTTCAGGTCGGTGTCAAATATAGTGTCACCCAGCGCTATAAACACTTCGTCATCATCACCTATATAGTCCTTAGCCAGCCATATAGCATGGCCAATTCCTTTACCCGTGGTCTGGATAACAAAATGGTTGGTATTGTGAGGGTAATGGGTGGTAATGTAGCTTTCGATTTTATCGCCCAGGTAACCGATAATAAATATAAACTCGTTGATGCCGGCATTGTGCAGGCTATCAACAATATGTGCTATAATAGGCTTACCCGCAACAGGTATAAGCGACTTGGGCTGCGTGTGTGTATGTGGCCTTAGGCGTGTACCTATCCCGGCTACAGGGATGATCGCTTTCATAACGTGAGCAAAGGTATAGAATTTAGCATATTGTAGTTGTAAATTGTTGGCCTTTAGCTGTTGGGCAAGCCTTACAGCTTCACGCACACGTTTTTGGGCTCGGTAAAAAAGCGCAGGGCTTCCCAGCCACCTTCCCGGCCCACCCCACTTTGTTTGGTGCCGCCAAAGGGCGTACGCAAATCGCGGAGCAGCCAGCAGTTTATCCATACTATGCCGGTTTTTATCTTTGCCGCCACCCGGTGGGCTTTGGTAAGATTTTCCGTCCACACGGTGGCTGCAAGTCCGTAGTTGGTGCAGTTGGCATACAGCAGGGCATCGTCTTCGGTGTCAAAAGGAGTAAGGGTTACCACCGGGCCAAAAATTTCTTCGGTATTGGTGCGGCAATCGTAGGCCAGGTCCTCAATTACCGTTGGGGCAATGAACCAGCCGGTATTGCAGCGGCCTTCCGGTTGCACGGCATTTCCGCCCAGCAATATTTTCCCGCCTTCTTCCTTCGCTAAATCTATATAGGTTAACACCTTCTCAAAGTGCAGTTTTGATACGATAGCGCCCATTTTACTGGTATCCAGCGTAGGGTCGCCAACGGTCATCTTCCTGGCTTTCTCTACAAAAGCATCCCTAAACTTATCGTAAATGCCCCGTTGCACAAATATCCGCGAGCCGCACAGGCAAATCTCCCCCTGGTTGGTAAACGAGGCGCGTACCGAGGTTTCCACCGCCTTGTCAAAGTCACAGTCGTCAAACACTATATTGGGGTTTTTACCACCCAGTTCCAGCGATAGCTTCTTAAACATTGGTGCAGCCACAGAGGCTATATGCTTGCCGGTAGAAGTGCCGCCGGTGAACGATATAACCGTAATATCCGGGTGACTTACAATGGCATTACCCACCTTGGGACCTAAGCCGTGTACAATGTTCAGCACGCCTTTGGGTAAACCGGCCTTAATGCACAGTTCGCTGAACAAGTAAGCCGTCATCGGGGTAACTTCCGAGGGCTTGGCTATTACACAATTACCCGCTGCCAGTGCTGGGGCTATCTTCCAGGTAAACAGGTACAGCGGCAGGTTCCATGGGCTGATACAGCCCACAATGCCTATTGGCTGGCGGAGGGTATAGTTCAGCGCGAAATCTGCCATAGGGTGGGCTTCGCTTGCAAAATGCTCAATAGCCGTGGCGAAGAAGTGGATATTCTGCACTGCACGGGGTATTTCACCTTGTTTTGCCAGCCAAACCGGCTTGCCCTGGTCTTTGCTTTCTGCCTGCGCGAGCATTTCAAGGTTGTCTTCAATCAGCTGCGAAAGGCGTAACAGTATTTTGCTCCTTTCCGTTGCGGGCATGTGGCTCCATCCCGGAAAAGCCAGGTGGGCCGCTTTTACGGCTTCCGCCACATCTGCTTCATCGCTGTCAGGGCAAAGGCTGTATACCTGGCCGGTGGCCGGCTCGTAGTTATCAATATATGCTCCACTCCCGGGAGCTACCAGCTCACCGTTTACGTAATTGGCTATTTTTTGCATGGAGATGCAAAGGTACGCCGAAAAACAATTTTGCGTGTTACGAGTGTTACGACCTGCTCCAAACCCAACAACCGCCTGTCTTCCAGCCGTAACACCCCTGTTTAAATCCTTTAGCAGCTTTACAAATGTGCTTTGGTCCTAAAATCCGTTTCTCATTAGTTCAGCCAAACCCCTAAATCCCGCTTCGGCGAGCTCAGTGCAGGCTCTAAAGGGGACTTTTGCCAGGTAGCTGCCCTAAATGTTTCACCGGCTTTCATAACAGGTTGTCTGCCTAAAAGCCCCTTTAGGGGTTTGGGGTAAAATGCTAATACACTGTTACGGCCTTGCCCGTTTGTTACACGTGTTACGCTGTTACGACCTGCTCCAAACCCAGTAACCGCCTGCCTTCCAGCCGTAACACCTTTGTTTAAAATCCTTCCGCGACTTTACAAACCTGTTTTGGCCCTAAAATCCGTTGCATCTAAAAATCGTAGTCCCAGTCCAAATGCTGTCACTATGTTATTTTGTTACACGTGTTACGCTGTTACGACCTGCTCCAAACCCAGTAACCGCCTGTCTCTCAGCCGTAACACGCCTGTTTAAATCCTTCGACAACTTTACAAACCTGTTTTGGTCCTAAAATCGTTTTTCATTAGTTCAGCCAAACCCGTAAATCCCACTCCGGCAAGCTCAGTGCAGGCTCTAAAGGGGATTTTCGCCAGGTAGCTACCTAAATGTTTCACCGGCTTTCATAACAGGTCTGCCTAAAAGCCCCTTTAGGGGTTTGGGGTAAAATGCTAAATACACTGTTACGGCCTTGCCCGTTTGTTACACGTGTTACGAGTGTTACGACCTGCACCAAACCCAGTAACCGCCTGTCTTTCAGCCGTAACACCCCTGTTTAAATCCTTCGGCAACTTTACAAACCTGTTTTGGTTCTAAAATCCGTTTCATCTAAAAATCGTAGTCCCAGTCCAAATGCTGTCACTATGTTATTTCGTTACACGTGTTACGCTGTTACGACCCCCGTCCGAACGGCTCATCCGGGCGGGCAGAAAAGCGGACAGTAGCCATCACCGTTTGTTCCTTATACAGTAATAGGAAAAGTCATTAATTGGGCAACATTTTAATGTTAAATTTTTCTCATCCGCTACTTCTGCTGGTATTCCCGCCTTTCACTGCATGAAATAGCGGTTGGTGAGAATACCCAACCGCGGTTCCGCACCTCCCTGTTGGCGAACAAGGGCTGACATTATACCCACCGGCTAAAGCCAGCGGTTACTGAACGGATGTGGAAAGATGGTTGCCACCTCTTTCAGTAACCACGGGACTTAGTTTAATACCACGTTATATCCTTTCAAGTTTACCCGGGTCCTGGCGGGCGTCAAAAATTCGGCAATAAATACCGACATTCCTTCAGCACGGTAAAGAATTTTGTAATGCCTTGCGATTACCCGCCTGTATTTCGGGTTAAATTCATCCTTCCGGAACATTTCAGGCAAGCCAATAGTATCAATGCCCTCCAGGATATCATTAATTACAATTAAGAGCTCCCTGCTCACTCAGGGGAAAGTAATAGTTATAAATATTCTCTAAATCCTTCGCGGCTTCTTCTGACCAGGTAATTGTCAGTTTTTCTTTGTCCATTGGGCAACCTTAGCTTTAACCTGGTCGTGTGTCAGCACCCTACCCTGTTTCAATTGTGTTTCCGCGGCTTCCAGTTCTTCGTTATACTGTTCCAGGGTAAGCGGCTTGCCATCCGTGGTATAGGCCACCACCTGGCTGTTATCCGCCTGCAGCATGGCATAAATCATATTCAGCACCCGTGTATCGGCGTGCTCAATATACTCATGAAGCTGCTTTTTCAGTTGTAAGGTATCCATTGCTTCCTCTTAGTCAAAGATAACGATTATCCCGCAAAAATTATTCCCTGCGAATAGCGCACCCGAGGGTGCTTGCCAAGTCTGTTGCCCGTCATTCCCGCGGAGGCAGCAATCTATATGTTTCTCGCAAAGGCGCTAAGGCCGCAAAGGTTGGCGACCCACTCAAATTGACGATAGTCATCCTGAGCCTGCCGA
>DASPJH010000628.1:0-9510 GCA_035628715.1 Bacteroidia bacterium | reverse complement strand
GAACATAGGCTTCCAGAACCCGGCCATGCTGAACCCTATGATGGATAAACAAATTGCGCTGAATTACCTGAACTACTTTGCCGACATAAACCAGGGGTATTTTGCCTACGGCAAACACTTTGACAGCATTGGCACCTTTGCTGCCGGGGTGCAATACCTTAATTACGGCCGCTTTACTGCCACGGATATTGCCGGTAACATAACCGGCGAGTTTGGTGCATCGGATATGGTGTTCCAGATGGGGTACGGCAATAAAATTGGCAAATGGGCGTACGGGAGTAACCTGAAGCTGGTGTACTCTCAGCTGGAAACCTATAAATCGTTTGGCGTGGCGCTTGATTTTGCCGGGGCCTATGTGAGCCGCGATACACTTACCACCGCCACCGTAGTGGTGCGCAACGTGGGCAGCCAGCTGAAAAGTTATGTGCCCGGCAACCCTGAGCACCTGCCTTTTGAGATACAGGTAGGTTTCTCCAAAAAATTGCGCCACGCGCCTTTCCGTTTCTCGGTAATTGCCCATAACCTGCAAAAACCGGATATTTCATACATTAACCCCAATGCCAAGGGTTTAAAGATTGACTTTGCCACGCAGAAACCCGAGGAACAAAAAGTTTCTACCGGTGATAAAATTATGCGGCATTTTATTTTTGGAGTGGAAGCGGTTTTCAGTAAAAACTTTAACGTGCGCTTTGGCTATAACCACCAGCGCCGCATGGAAATGACCCTGCCGGATAACCGTGGTTTTACCGGCTTTAGCTGGGGTGTGAGCCTGAAACTGCTGACCATGAATGTTAGCTACGGCAATGCCGGTTTCTTTCCCAAGCACGGCAGCCATGTATTCTCTTTCCTGATTGACCCCAATACTTTTTTGAAGAAGAAACAAAAGGCCCCGGTAGAAGAACCGAAGCCTTCGGAAGAATTTAAACCCTGATATTTGCCGGTTTGATCAAACTTTCAAAAGTTTGTCAAACTTGTAAAAATTCACTATGTTATATTTGCAGTAAACCTTCTTCCGTTGAAAAAGATAATTGTTGCCATTGATGGCTTCTCTTCGTGTGGAAAAAGCACGCTATCACGCGGGCTTGCCAAAAAGCTGGGATACAAGTTTATTGATACCGGCGCTATGTACAGGGCAGTGGCCTTATACCTGCTTGACCACCATATTGATTACCACGATGTGGCAGTTGTTGAGCACGCCCTGCACGATATTCATATAGAGTTTGAATACAATCCTTCCCGCGAAGCAAGCGATACCCTGCTGAACGGTGTTAATATTGAAGACGAAATACGCGATATGCGGGTGGCCAATATTGTGAGCCACGTGAGCAGTATATCAGCAGTGCGCCGCTTTTTAGTGAAACAGCAACAGAAAATGGGAGAAAAACGCGGTATTGTTATGGATGGCCGCGATATAGGCACGGTGGTTTTCCCTGATGCGGAACTGAAGATATTTTTAACTGCCGACGAGCAGATACGGGCCCACCGCAGGCAGAATGAACTTGCCGATAAGGGCCAGCGGCTTACCTATGAGGAAGTGTTAAAAAACCTGCACGACAGGGATTTAATTGATACCACCCGCGAGGATAGTCCGCTTAAAAAAGCAGACGATGCTTTGCTGCTTGATAACAGTGATATTGGTAAAGATGAACAACTGAACCTGGCTTACAAATGGGCCATGAACCGGATAAATCAGGCTTCGGCATAGGCCTGTGCGGCCATGTGTGCCAGGTTGGGCAGCTCAATGGTAAACGAGGTGCCGTCGCCCTCGGTAGACTGTACGTCAATTCTTCCGCCCAGCTTGTCAACAGACTCCTTGGTTACATACAACCCTATACCTGACCCGGCATTAATAATGGTGGCCCGGTAAAACATATCAAATATATGTTTCAGGCTTTCAGGCTTAATACCTATACCATTGTCAGAAACCTTCAGGTAAGCACGATTGTCGTCCACCTCGGCATTAATGGAAATACGTTTCTCGGGATTTTCAGGACGCTGGAATTTAATAGCATTACTGATAAGGTTATTTACTACCGAACGTACCCTGAAACCATCGTTTTTAAACTGTACCGATTGCCTGATGCCTATTTCAAAATTAATTTTGTCGGCGCCTAAATAATAGCGCAGGCTGTTCACGGTTTCTTCCACCATTTCGGTAAAGTCCAGCACTTCCAGCCTTGCCTGCTTTTTATTATTGATGTAATAGTCAATAACGTTATTGTTCAGCACCTCCATGCGTTTCACACTGGTTTCAATCATGCGCAGGTACTCGTGCATTTTTTCATCAGGAGTTTCCTGCTGAGCCAGCCCCACCACCCCCAAAATAGAGGTGAGAGGAGCGCGCATATCGTGCGAAGCGCTGTATATAAAACGATTCAGCTCGTCATAGGCTTTTTGTAGCTCTTCGGTGCGCTTGCGCAGCTCGCGCTTGGAAATGGAAAGGTCAACGGCGTTTTTCACCGCCACCAGTATATCTTCGTCCTTCCAGGGCTTGGTAATGTAGCGGTAAACCTGCCCCTTGTTGATAGCGTCAATTACGGTGTTAATGTCGGCATAAGCCGTTACCAGTATCCTGACAGTATCGGGAAAATCATCCTTGATAGATTCACAAAATTCAACCCCGCTCATTTCAGGCATGCGCTGGTCAGTGAGCAGTACATGAAACGGCCTTGCATTGAGTTTCTCCCTTGCCTCTCCGGCAGTTAAAGCAACTTCAATGTCAAAATTCCGCCTGAACTGGGCTCTGAACCCTGTGAGGTTCCCTACCTCGTCATCAAGGAATAATACCAGTGGTTTTTCCTGTTCCAATACGCAAACCTATATTAATTATGGCTTTGTAGCAACACGGCTACAATTTAAGAGATTTTCTTCAAAAATAACACTTTCTGTATCAGGAGATTAAAGTTTCCAGAATATTGCTAAAGAAAAATTTTTGGAAGAAACGAATATATAAGGTTGTGCGAAGCACCCTATATACCTAAGGTATATTAATAAACTCCTTACCTGAACCATCCAGGTTCATCATAAATAATACAGTGCTTGTAACAGCTTTCGCAGCAGGCATACCCGTTATACTGCAGGCGCCTATAATCTTTTTTGAATGCTTTGAATAGCTTCCGCTGCCAATTCCAAATTTCTTGCTGTCGCAGCTTTTTGCAATACAGGTAGTAGTTCCCACCGCAAGATCGGCTCTGAATACGCCTTTTTGATTGCTCCAAATAAGCGTATTGTCATCCACCCAACAAGTTCCTCCTCCCCCAAAATTCAATTTTGAGCAGAAACTCCATTTATATTCTTTGATTATATTGCTGTCAGGTTCGTAAATACGGATACCATCTTCAGTTGGTAATTGGGTAATATAATTGTTTTTCCCCCAGGAAGTACCAGGTCCAACTCCTATTCTTCGCGTATAATCCAGCCTTTCAAGCAGGTTGCCATTTTCATCGGCAATAGCCCCAATGGCAAAATTGGCATAACGGCCATCTATTACCGTATCTATTACCATTTCAAAACAAAACTTTGTTCCATCCGGGCTCCATTCAGGGTTGTAATTGGCATAGTCGCTGGCAAACTTGGTTAAACCGGTTCCGTCCGCTCTCACTTTCCAGATGCGTGACTCCGGCCCCCAGAATATTATCCAGTCCTTTACGCTCCATCTTGGAGGTGAGGCAATAATACCCGTATAAATGGTTCTTTTTTCTTTTGTTTTAAGGTTGTATACAATAAGCTCATGAGCGTTATAATAATACGCTCTTACATATACAATTTCATCAGGATTATTGGGGTTAAAAAAAGGCCTGGTATCCTGGGTTGGCCCGGACGTCACATCTACCCCGCCCCAGTTTGACCCAACGGGCTTTTTGTCTTCGGGGAAATCAAAGCAATCTGCATCCTCCGGGCAGTTGCAGGGGTCTTTAGGGCCGTCTTCTTTTTTGCAGGTGGTTGTGGCCAACATTAGCAGTATCAGCCAGACATATATTTTTTTGAAAGCCGTCATTTGCTATTCTGTTTTTATAATTTTTTGTGAAGCAGTGCCTTCGGCAGAAGTTAGCCGGATACTGTATACACCGTTACTTAAATCGGATATATCTATAGTCTCCAGGTTACTGCCTGCATTAGTTAATTTAGCAATTGTTTTTACTACCCGCCCTGTCATATCAATTACTTCAAAATTCATTTCGTTTTGCTTTTCAGTGTAAAAGCTTATATTAATACTGCTACTGGAAGGGTTAGGGTATACTTTTAATTTAAATGTTTTTTCATCAATAGCTTCATCTATTCCCGTAAAAGTATTGTTAAATACATGCATGGAATATGTTGGGCGTACATCCCAGGGAAGTGATGGGATCCAATTGTTAATTGGTACTTGAACGCCGAACCTCTCTATTTTGGATTTTAAAAACCAGCATTTGGTAGAAATTGTGTGAGTTACTGAACTTCCACTAATAGATGCTGAATATGTAAATGATTTATAATCTTCAATATCGTTAACACCATCATACCCCGCTTTATGTGAATACCGGGGCCAGGTATTTAAAATCTGGGTGCCAGAAGGAAAAACATCCGTATAGGATTGGGTTACCGTATATAAATCGGCTATGTACTCCCCTTTTTTAACCCCGTTTACATCGTAAGATACATTTACTGTTAGATTAGAATTAACCAAGGTGAAAGCAGTATTATCGGGCGCTTTATCAACAGAGTGAAATATTTGGTACTTTGGCCAGTCCAGGTGTTGCATAACCAATCCGGCATTCAACAATCCCCATCCATTCCATTTGTCATAACCGGAAGGATATGCAAATATTGAACCTGTTACGTCAGTTGTATATTTTTTCAATAAAAATTCCACATCATCCGGGCTAAGGTTGGCAGGGTGGTTGCGGTCGGTTTTATTTTGCTGGCTCAACATTAGGGCGGCTACGCCTGACACATGAGGTGCCGAAGCAGAAGTGCCGTCAAAGCATTCATAATCATCTGTTCCTGATGGCTTTACGCATCCCGGTAGGTTAAACAGATGTTGGTCATCAGTAGTGGTGGTAACTAATTCCATAGTTCCCGGTGCAATTAAATCTATTGTCTGTCCAAAAGAAGTGTTAAACTCAGAAATACCGTTATGATTATTTTGATCAATAAAGAATTTTCGATGGCCATCTGTTCCACTTGCACCTACATTAATTACCCATTCATTTTTATAACATGACGGATAAGTTTCTTCTTCTGTTCCAAAATTTCCACGACCAGCGATAAAAACACAATTGCTTAGATAACAGAACTTTACTTCGTTATTTATCAGGTAATCCCAATGTCCCGCCCCTGGTTTACTACCCCAACTGTGGTTTTGTATATGTAAACCATAACCAAAATTTTTAGACTGATTAAATGCCGCGCCTTCCATAATAGCCGATGCAATCAAATTAGATGGCGCAAAAATATTACTATGACTTAATATCCCAAATGAGTATATATCTGCTCCGGTATTGTTGTTTAAACTTACATTACCTCCGGCAATGCCCGCAATTCCTTTATTGTTATTCCGTAAGGCCCCAATAATTCCTGCACAGGCCGTCCCATGGCTTCCCCAAATACGACCCGTAAAAAAAGACTGATTGGAAGTCCAGTCCCAGCCAAGCTTTATTTTCGTGCCTGTGGTTGTTCCATCCCCAAAATCTTCATGCCTCCAATTCACAATCTGGTCAAATACCCCTACTTTAATATGTGGTTGCCCTACTTCAATATCCCAGGCTGGTTCGGCGTTTATACCTGCATTAGGAAATGAAATACCACCAAACTGTAAAGATTTCTGGAAACCTGCATAATGAGAATCATTTGGAACTGAAAAAGATAAGTAAAGAAAATTGGGCTGTGCAAATTTTATTAATGGTTTAAACTTGTTCAGGCTATCACAAACCTCTTCAATTGTATACCCCGCATCGGAAGGCCATTCTATAAGAAAAGTTGCCCAGTCTGGTGGAATGGGAATTGTGTCACCCAAGCGGCTAATACTGTAGGTTATATCAGTTGTTAATGTTTTAAAAATTTTCGTGCAACGAAGAGTAGCCAAATCGACGTCATAATCATTGCTATCAATAAGATATTGTAAAATATCCGGCCTTAGGTAATCTTCGACAGTTGCAGTATCAAATTCAACGCTGTCTATAAGATTTGTGTTTACTACTTCGGGATCAAACTGGACAATTAATTGATACTTATAATACAATGGCAGCCCCTCAGAATCATAAACGATGGTAGTATCAAACTGTGCAGATAAACTTAAAAAAGAGCTAACTAAGATAAAAGTAAGTAATGCCTTCATGATAAATTGTTTGTTTATCAAATCTAAAACAAATAATTTATTTTACAATTTGAATTCTACATTTCTTGTAAATATTATACATGTCACCCAAAATCTTCCCGCCGGGCTACCGTTTTGCCGGTGGCATCGTAATACAGCCATGCCCCTGATTTCCTGCCGTCCTTATACTGCCCTGTGGACTCTATAGTGCCATCCTTGCGGTAAAATACGCATTGGCCGTGGCGCACTACATCCGGTTCAGGGTTTATTACCGTATCGCGGGTAGCTGGGTCTATTCTCACGGTATAGCGCAGGTAGTAATGGTATACTTCTTTCAGCTGGGTTTGTGTTGAATCATAATACACCCTGCCTTCCATCTCAAACTGGGCGCTGGCGGCAACAAAACTGAACAGGGCAAAAGCGGATAAGAGTAGTTTCTTCATTAGTAATACACCTAAACGGAATAATAACAAAAATATTTCATTTTGGCAGTATAAAGTATAAAGTCCGTTTGGGCGCAGAATACTTTATACTCACATACTTTATACTTTATACCTTATACCTGCTACTTTACACTATCGCGCCACACTTGCGTACGGTTTTTGCTACCTTTGCCGTATGGCAACCATAATTTTAACATTAAGCATACTGGGCATTGGGTTTGCGTTGTTTGCTGTGCGACTTTTCTTTGTAAAAGACGCCGAAGTAAGGGGCGGATGCGCATCCAAAAATCCGATGCTGCTGAAAGATGGAATAACCTGCACTGTTTGCGGGCAAAATGTAACTGAAACTTGCGAACGTGCCAACGTTGAAGAAGCTGCTGAAACCAAATAAACCATTCACCGGCAAATTGTATAAAACCGTTCTTACGGCTGTTTTGCTTTTTCCTTTATCGCTAAAGGCGCAGTATTTTTTTGCCTATACAGATACCGCCAATTTTTTGCATGTGTACGATGACGGCGCTATCCGTCGTATGGAAGACCGCCCGATAAAACATTATAAGGCAGGTACCCAATTTGCAGCCTTTGCCACCCGCATGGATTATTTCAGGGTATCCAATTCCACCGGCAGCGTTGAGCTTTCCAACGGTATACCTGACAATTATACAATTTCAAGGGGGATGATGGCCTTTTTTACCAGTAACAGCCTATGGGTGTACTGGAAAGAAAAAACCACCCGCCTGGCATTTTTTGCAGGCGACTACAGCGTTACCGACAGCCTGGTGTGTTTTTATGACCGCACCAATGCTTTTAAGATTTTTTATAACGATATTATTTACAACATCAACCAGGTGCCGGTGATGAATTACAGGGCCACCCGGAATATTGCCGCGTATAATACCAATGCTTCGATGTTTAAGGTTTTCCTGAGGGGCAAGGTGCGCACCCTGGAACAGTACGAGGTGTATGACTACCAGGTGGGCCAGAATACCGTGGGCTACCTTGACCAGACCGGCAGGCTGAAAGCATATAATTCAGGACAGGTATTCGATTTGGAAGAGCTTACCCCCAATTTTTATACTGTGGCGGATGATATGATATTGTATCATACCAAAAACAACGACTTTAAGGTGTTTTATAAAGACAGCGTGTACCGGCTGGAAACCTTTGAGCCCCCCTCCTACCGGATACAGGACGGGCTGGTTTACTATTCAGACGAAATGGGGAGGTTAAAGGTGTTTGATAAAGGCCAGCTGAAGATTATTGAGGGATTTACTCCAAATAATATCAAAATATTTAATAATACGCTGGGATTTACCAATTTATATAACCACCTGATGATTTACAGGGACGGCGAGGTGCGCAACATTTCGAATGAAGTTGTCAATAATTACTGGCTTAACGGTGACCTAATTGTATACACCACCCAAAACGATATCCTGGTATTTGTGGGCAAAGGCTTTAAACCCTACCGCATGCGGTTTAATATACAGAAGTATTAAGCCCGATCCGGTCATTCCCGGCTTGTTCGGGAATCTGTTTGTTTTATTATTTCCCGAATTGTTGTTTTAAATTATCTGATACAAATTCCTTTAATTGCCCGCCGTCATCATAAATAAAATAGGCTTTTACACCGTGTTCGGCAATAAACTTTTTGGCATCTTCAAGCCCCATAGCCATGCAGGTAGTTGCATATGCATCGGCAGTAGTGGCGTCGGCGGCAACTATGGTAGCGCTTAATAAATTATGGCTTACCGGGTAGCCGGTTTTAACATTAATGGTGTGGCTGTATTTCTTACCGTCTTTATAATAAAACTTGCGGTAATTGCCTGATGTTGCCAGCGCTTCTTTCTCACCCATGGTAATAAACGCCTGCAATTCGTTTTGGCCCTCTTTATTTTCAATCGGTTTTTCAATACCTACTTTCCAGTTGGTGCCATCGTCTTTTTTGCCCATTACCATAAATTCGCCGCCAATGTCAACCAAAAAGCTGGTGATGCCTTTTTTTACAAACAGCTCACTAATCAAGTCAGCGGCATAGCCGGGCGCCAGCGCATCAAAACTGAAACGGATGTTTTTCTGCAACGCTTTATACAAGGTATCGCCGGCCAGGTAACATTTATCTATACCCACATAAGAAAGGATGGAGTCTACCTTAGCGCTGTCCATATTATCCGCATTTTTCAGTCCGAAGCCCCATGCCTCAAACAAAGGCAGGCCGGTAGGGTCAAAAATCCCACCGCTGAAATGGTTAACCTCTTTTGATTTACGGTACAACTGGCGAAAAAAGCTATCGGTTACATGTTTGTCTTGTGCACTGTTAATAACCGTGATAAGCGAGGTTTTATCCCAGGTAGACAATGATTTATTAAACACCGCAAGAAAGCTGTCAACCTCTGCCTGTTTTACCAGCTCGCTTTCAGCAAAATAAGTGATGCTGTAATAACTACCCATGGTTTCGCCTTTGAAGGAAAATTTCTGGAGGCCGGTTTTCTGTTTGCAGGAAACGATGGTAAGAGCAACAATAAGGAGGAGAAGGAGTCTTTTCATTGGTTGGAAACAAAAGTAGGAAGAAAATATACAAATGAGTAAACATGCGAATATGCAAATGGAAAAGTTGAGCGACCTGAATAGTAAATAATAAATCCTTTTGTTTTGCACTATGGACATTAAAACCCTCCTCGCCTCCAAAGAAATAAAAGCAAAAGATAAAACCGGGCTGCTGAGCAAAGCCTTGGTAGACGGTTCTTTAAGCGTTTCCCAATTGTTGGAATA
>DASPJH010000627.1:0-3695 GCA_035628715.1 Bacteroidia bacterium | reverse complement strand
CCGTTTTTATAAATACTTACCGATGCCAGGGCTTTATTTTTATCAGCCAGCAGGTTAAAAAAACTATCCAGCTTGGCCGTGTTAATGGTTTGGCTGAATGCCGGAAGGGTAAATAAAAACAGCAGGTATAGTATAATTTTTTTCATACAGCAGGTAAATTTCAGGTAATACCGCAAGTTGTTCCAATTGTTATAGAACACGGCAAAATAATCCACGAAAGGAAAAAGGATTTCGGTGAAAGGCTGACCACAGCTTAAAACCCGCGGTTATTTAGATTACCTGTAAAAGTCGGGTTTTAAACCTGGCTTTTACAGGTAATCTTTACAGAACAGGATTTCAATCCTGTTACAAACAGTTATTTATAATGTGTTAGTGCCCGGCAAACACAGTCCCGGCCTTCAGCATACTATCCGTAAAAGCCGCGCGGTTTATACCCGTGTCAAGGCCTTTTTCATCCAAAAACTGTAAAAGAAATTCGGTGGGCATGTTGCCGGTCAGTTCGTCCTCAGCCATAGGGCAACCGCCAAAACCATTGATAGCCCCGTCAAAGCGGCGGCAGCCATTGTCCCAGGCGGCGTCAATTTTTTCGCGCCAGCTGGTTTTGCGGGTATGCAGGTGGGCGCCAAATTCAATTCCGGGGTATTTGGGAATCAGGTGGCCAAACATATAGGCTATTTTATCGGGCGTGGCAACGCCAACAGTGTCTGACAGAGAGATGGTTTTAACTCCAAGTCCGGCCATTTTATCCACCCATTCATCCACCACTGTTGTATTCCAGGGGTCGCCGTAAGGGTTACCAAATCCCATGCTGATATAAATCAGCAGTTCCTTGCCGCTGTTCCGGCAAAGGGTATTAATATATTTTACCGTTTCAAACGATTGTGCAATGGTGGAGTTTGTATTCCGCACCTGGAAGGTTTCAGAAACCGAAAAGGGAAACCCTAAATAAGTGATTTCGTTATGCGATACAGCCATTTCAGCACCCTTATTATTGGCGATAATGGCCAGCAGTTTTGATTTTGTGGTGGATAAATCAAGGTTTTTCAGCACCTCCTCCGTATCCCGCATCTGGGGTATGTGTTTGGGAGAAACAAAACTGCCAAAGTCAAGAGTATCAAAGCCCACCTTCAGCAGGTTGTTTATGTATTCAATTTTAGTTTCCGTACTGATAAATCTGCTGAAACCCTGCATGGCATCCCGCGGGCATTCTATAATTTTAATCGGGTTCACAAAAGTTTACGCAAAAATTACTAAACCGCCAAACCTACGTTAAATTGTTAAATTACTCAACACCTCGCAAAATAAATGCCCCATAATGTTTCAATCCTATAATTTTATGCTGTTGCAATTTGTTTTTTAGTAAATTTGCTATCCTTTTAAAAAAACAACAACAAACACGACTTATTGAGTCCCACTGAGCATGGAGAATTTGAACAGGCAGGAAGAACTGGAGAGGAATAACCTTGATGTAGCTATACCAGCTGATGATTTAGGAGAAGAACCTGAACAGGAAAATCTTACGTATGAGATAGGTACGGCACAGGAAGAAGATGCCGTTGATTATGCCAACCTTAGCAAAGAAGAACTGGTTGAGCTGGCTATAAAGGCATCGAAATCGGAAGATTTGAAAGAAGCTGCCGAGGTAATGCGCCAGGTGAGGCCCATTTTGGATAATATTTTTCTTGAAGAGCAAAACACTGCCCTTGCCGCTTTTATTGAAGAAGGCGGGGATAAAGACAGCTTTGAATATAAAGGCACCGAGCTTAAAACCCAGTTTTACGAGGCTTTTAAAACCGTGCAGCGCCGCCGTTCAGAAGAGCGCGAGCGGGTTGAAAAAGACAAGCTGAAAAATCTGGAAGCCAAACGTGCTATACTGGACAAGCTGAAACACCTTACTGAAAGCGACGAAACTGAAAACAGTGTGGAACAGGTGAGAGAGCTACAGCGCGAATGGAAGAAAATTCGCGTGGTGCCGCAGGAGTACGTGCAGGAACTTTGGGACAGCTACCGTTTTTACATGGATAAGTTTTATGATAACGTATCCATTAACAACGAGCTGAAAGAGCTGGACCGCAAGAAAAACCTGGAGCATAAAATTGAGCTTTGCAAAAAAGTGGGTGAGCTTTCTGAAGAGAAATCCATTAAAAAATCGCTTATCCTGCTGAATAAATACCATGAAGAGTGGAAAAACACCGGCCCGGTTCCCCGCGAGTTTTCTGAAGAAATATGGAAGCGCTTTAAAGAAGCCAGCGACCTTATTTATGAGCAGAAGCGCGGCGAAATAGCGAAGCTGGAAGAAGTACGCAAGCAGAATTTTGAACTGAAAACTGCCATTTGTGAAAAGCTGGATCTGCTAACATCCACCAAGCCCAATAAACCCAAAGAGTGGATTGATATGACCAAGCAGGTGAACGACCTGTTTGACGAATGGCGTAAAATAGGCAAAGTACCCCGGGAGCAGAACGAAATTATATGGGGCCGTTTCCGTGAGCTGCGCAACCGTTTTTTTAACGAGAAAAATGCATTTTTCCGTAAGCTGAATGCTGAGAAGGCCGAAAATCTGCGCCTGAAAACAGAAATATGTGAAAAAGCAGAGGCTGTGGTAGCCAGTGAAGATTGGCAAAAAACGGCCAACACACTGAAAAAGCTACAGGAAGACTGGAAAAAAATAGGCCCGGTTCCAGAGAAGGTTTCTGATACAGTTTGGAAGCGTTTCCGCGCTGCCTGCGACAGTTTCTTTAACCGTAAAGAAGAACATTTTAAAGGCCAGAAGGAAGAGCAGCAGGGCAACCTGGATAAAAAAACCGAACTGCTTACCCGCCTGGAAACACTGGTGAATAGCGAAGCGGAAACAGAAGCTGCGTTTGCACAGGCCCGCCAGATACAAAAGGAATGGGGCGAGATTGGTTTTGTGCCCTTTAACGCTAAAAAGAATATCCAGGACCGCTTTAGTGAGGCCATGGATAAGTTGTATAAAAAGCTGAAACGCAACCCCGAGGAAATGTCGGAGGCACGGTTGAAAGAGCATTACGAGGAAATTTCAAAACTTCCTGATGCTGCTTATAAGCTGAAAAATGAGGAGCGCCGTGTTCGTGAGAAGATCCGTTTTCTGCGTACCGATATTGAAACCCTTGAAAATAACGTTGGGTTTTTCAGAACAGGCAATGCCAAGGGCGCCAACAATCCTTTCGTAAAACAAATTGAGGATAAAATATCAAAGGCCAGCGGCCAGCTTTCACGCCTGGAACGCGAACTGAAGGTTATCCGCTCGTTTGGTCAATAATTTGTTTTGCCCGGTTTAGCCTATAAATACCTGCGCTATTACCTTACTTCAGTGGGACCGCATGGTATTCACTCACCATATATTTATGAACTGGTTACAAAGGTTTTGCACGACAAGACCCCATACCCGGCTTATGCACAGGTAGAAAATCTGCGTAAATCCCTGCTAAGTAACCAGCAAGCCTTACCCATTACCGATTTTGGCGCAGGCGGAAGCGTCAACAGCCAGTACACCCGCACTGTTGCTGATATTGCCCGCAGGGCAGCCAAACCGCCCAAGCTTGCCAAACTATTATACCGTCTATGTGCATGGCATAAGCCGCAGTACATGCTGGAGCTGGGCACTTCGCTGGGAATCAGTGCTGCTTACCAGGCTTTGGGAGCCAACCCGCAGCAATTTATTTCACTGGAAG
>DASPJH010000626.1:0-2555 GCA_035628715.1 Bacteroidia bacterium | reverse complement strand
TTCAAAAGCCGGGTCGTGCGGAAGGTGATTAATATAGGAGTATTGGTTATAATGACATCCTCCCGTCAAAACAATATAAATTATACCCGTAAATAATAAGTATTTATTTTTCATAGGTTAGGTGTTTTGTTTTACAAAAATGAAGAAATAATTTTACATTTTGAGCAAAAAATTACTGCGGAACGCACGCAAATAGGATTTATACGACTACCACCCCAGCATACGTCCTGTAGAAGGCGATAGTAGGGCACATACAAAAATTAAATTGCGGATACTATTGCTTGCTATTAATACTACCATTAAATCCGAAACCTTAGGCACATTGAAAAATATATAGAATTCTCGAAAGGGATTTTCACACCGGATATAGGACTGGAGCGTATTTGCCTGTAATTACGCGCACGGGGAGTTAAGCCTGCATAAAAGCCCAATCCAAAAGGTATTTCCCCAAAGCTGCATTCCAAAAAAGCACGCACCGTTTTGCCGGTGAAAGTAATATTTCTTGCATCTAAATCTCTTATAATAAATTGACGCGTTTTAAAAAAATCTATAGTATCACCTGCTTTGGAAATATAATTCTCCTTTGTAATGAGTTCAGGATAAAAAGTATTAATAAAACCGGCAGATACTCCGTAACGTAGTGTAAAGTCTTGAATTTTTTCAATTACATACACAGAAACTCCTGTATTATATCCTGTATAATTCACACGCGCATTAAAAACATTCGTGGCATACCCACCATTTTTAGTATATACCCCACTTAATGATGCACCGGTACGCTCATAATAGGCGGATAAAAAAACCTTCATATTCTCATTTGTCCAAACCGGATAGTACAGTATGGCGCCATAATTATATGCACTTCTTTTGCCGGCACCCTTATAAAATCCTGCGGTTAAAGCCAGGTAGTTTACAGGCGACCCTGATGCCTGAATATTCCCTCCATAAACACCAGCAGATGCTGCTGCGGTAAATTCTTTCTTCTTTTGAAAAGCAGGGTCATGCGGCAGCTGGTTGATGTATGTAAACTGGTAAAAGGTGCAGCCGCTTTGTAGAATTAAAATTATTACAAATAAAAGTAAACAATATCGCATGCAGGGTAAATATACTGATTATTAATATAACCAGACAGTTTAAAACGCTTAAATGCTGCATAAAAATGCCGGGACAGCCACACACAACTGCCCCGGCTAATTGTTTCATAGTTTTGCCCAACCTCCGGTACAAAATTGGGGTCACTCAAAAAATTTTTTCAGGCACTTACTGCAACTATATGTGTTTGGTTTACGGAAAAATGCAACTGTTGGTACTGATGCCGGTTTTGCGTACCTTTGCAGTAATTTTTTAAATTTTAGCGTAACGACGGAAAACCTACAGCCATGGCTGAGAAACCTAAATTACTGTATATAACCCGCAAGGAGCACTTTAATGCTGCTCACAAGCTTTATAATCCCAACTGGACGGAAGAGGAAAACGATGCCGTTTTTGGCCGTTGCGCCAATAAAAACTGGCACGGCCATAATTTTGAGCTGTACGTAACCGTAAAAGGTTATCCAAATCCCGATACAGGTTTTATTATGGACCTGAAAAAACTGAAGGTGATTATTAACGAAAAGGTGATTGATAAGTTGGACCATCGCAACATTAACGAAGATGTTGATTTTATGAAGGGTAAAATGGCAAGTATTGAAAACCTGGTAACTGCCATTTGGGAACAACTGGAAGCGCCCATTAATGCCCACGGTTGCCGGCTGCATTACCTGAAGCTGGTAGAGACCGAACGAAATTTTGTTGAGTACTATGGAGAAGAATAAACCCTATATACCACCCTTTGACAGAGAACCCTCAAAAAAAGGGTTTACCAGGATTTTATGGTTTTTTATTGCCTTTTTCCTGGTATACGGGATATTTCTTATCTGGCGGAACTATTATGCTGAAGGTGCCAAGCCGCCCGTGCAGCGAAAGCAGCTTTCGGTGCCGCCTCATGTAGCGGACAGTACGGGAATGAGAAATATCGGACAGTAAATGGTATAAGCTTCCTGCGGCGCGAATTTTGATACCTACTTTCTACCTTATACTTTAGTACATTATACTTATAATGGAACCTGAAATAATCAACCGCGTGGCGCAAAGCCCGCTGATAACCATAAACCTGGAAGATTTTTACCATCCTGGTGAACGGGTGGTATTTGACATGAAAGACCACCTTTTTCACGGTTTTATTTTAAAAGAAAAAGATTTCAGGGAATTCATCAAAAATCACGACTGGCAGCAGTATGCCGATAAAAATGTAGCTATTACCTGCTCCACCGATGCCATTGTGCCCACCTGGGCCTATATGCTGGTAGCTGAAAAGCTGCAGCCACAAGCCCATTTTTTTGCTTTTGGCAACCTGAATGGGTTGGAAAGTGCGTTGTTTCAAAATGCTTTGAAAGATATTAACCCGGCTGAATACCGGGATAAAATGATTGTAATTAAAGGCTGCTTTGACAAGCCGGTTCCTGCCAGCGCTTATGTGGAAATAACCCGCCTGCTGGCGCCATACGTTAAAAGCC
>DASPJH010000625.1:0-20776 GCA_035628715.1 Bacteroidia bacterium | reverse complement strand
TGGCTATGCTAAACGCGGCTTTTTTTCATTTTTCATCGCCCATGCTGCCCGTTTTTGTGTCAGCGGGATTATTGGTATTCCTTGTAGCAAAGCAGGTTAGGGTGTTTATACAGGTGGTAAAAACCTTTCCTCATTCGATATTCTATTTAATTTTATATCTTTGCGCCCTTGAAATAGCCCCGTATCTGGTTATTTTAAAACTATTGCTACCAAAAACCGGCTAACTGAAGTTGAAAGTTAAAAGTATACTGGTTTCGCAACCACGGCCTGCGGAGGGTGAACGCTCACCCTTTTTTGACCTTGCTGCAAAGCATCACCTGAAGGTTGATTTCAGGCCTTTTATCCAGGTAGAATCTATCCCTGTTAAAGATTTGCGCAAGGAAAAAATCAACGAGCTGAATTATACAGCCGTAATTTTGAACAGCCGGAACGCGGTTGACAATTTTTTCAGGGTAGCTACCGAGCTTAGGACCGAAATGCCGGCAGAGATGAAATATTTCTGCATCAACGAGGGAATGGCTTACTACCTTCAGAAATACATTGTACTGCGCAAGCGAAAGGTGTTTTATGGTAAAGGAACAACCAAAGACCTTTTAGACCTCATAAAAGCCCATCCGAACGAAAACTACCTGTTCCCCTGTTCGGATGTGCGTACCCCACAGGTACCGGACTTTCTAAAAAAAAATAAAATTAAATTCAGGGAAACGATTTTGTACCGAACGGTGGCAAGCGATTTATCCGATTTGAGTAATGTTAATTATGATGTGATTGTTTTTTTCAGTCCGTCAGACATTAAATCGCTGTTTGAAAATTTCCCTGATTTTAAGCAGAACAACACCCGTATTGCCGGCTTTGGCGATGCTACGCAAAAAGCTATTGAAGGCGCCGGCCTGAAAGTGAATATTCCGGCTCCAACTCCTGAAACGCCCTCAATGGTAATGGCCATTGAGAAATATATCCTGGAGGTTAATAAATAGTTTTCTACCAATAGTTTCTTGTATATTATACGCTGATATATTGGGTCGGCGTAGTTGTAACCCTTTTTTCAAATCCCATCTAAGTGCATAATTTACAGTTGCGAATAAAATTTTTTCAGCATTAGCGACGTTTTAAATTTACGATGCTTGTATTATTGGCAGTAATCCTTAATATTTGCATCTTACGGTATTCAACATTAACGGATAACTAATGATAAAAAGATTTACTGTTGCCCTTGGGCTGTTGGTTTCTACGCTTGCTGCAAACGCTCAGCAAGACCCTTACTACAGTCATTTTATGCTGAATAAGGTGGCCTATAACCCGGGAACCGCCGGATTAAAAGATGCCATTTGCGTTAATGTGCTTGGTCACCAGCAATGGATGGGCGTAAACAACGGCGATGAGCTTACCTATATCACACCCAGTGGTCAAACACTTGAGCGCCAGTCTGTGGGGCCCAAAACTTATTTCGCCAGCGTTACAGCACCCGTAAGTTTGCTTCATGGGGGAGCCAGCCTGGTGTTTATGAGTGACGCTTTAGGATACGAGAGAACGGTTAATGTAAAGGCGGGTTATGCTTTTCACCTGAACCTTGACCGTGCAAGCCGCCTGCAGGTTGGTTTTGATGTAGGCCTGCTGCAAAAAGAATTTGACGGCAGGTATTATAACCCGAGAAATCCAAATGATCCTTTGATTCCTACCGGTCAAACATCCGGGCGTACGTTCGATTTAGGTTTCGGGGCAAATTACTTTAACGACAACCTGGCGTTTTTAAACGTCGGAATTTCAGCTACCCACCTTCTTGGAGGAAAAGTTACCTATATGGTTGGCAACACTCCCCAGGACGTTGCAATTGCCCGTAATATTTACGTTCATGCTAGCACAGCTCACCCTTTAGCTAGTGGTTTGGTAATACTAGAGCCCAACGTGTGGATTAAAACCATTTTCGCAACTACGCAGTTTGATTTGAACTGCCGCGCCCTTATTCAGCAAAAATACGTGGCGGGTTTAACCTACCGTGATGGTGGTAACAGCACATTCCTGGATGCTTTCAGCCTTCAGCTGGGTTATTATTTCCAGCCTAATTTTTATGTTGGGTACGCCTATGATGTGCCTATCACAAGGGGGTTGGCCGGGGGTGGTACACATGAAATTTTTGCGTCGTATTGTTTTAATATTACGCCTCCTCCACCGGTTGTTCGTTGGATTATAGATCCCCGTCACTTAGGCGGTTACAGATAATATTCAAATAATTTATACACAGGTGTACAATAAAAAATAATGCCCTGCGTTACTGATTTAAAGCGCAAAGTTTAGACAGATGTTGAATTTTATTGTGGAAATTTTTAATATTGCCAAAGAGAAAAGAAATTTTGTGATGAAAAAACTCACCTACATGCTGATTGCAGCTACCCTAATTTTATCCGGTTGTGCCGGTAATATGGAGGGAGAACTCGTCGGCGTACAGGGGCGGAGACCATGGTTTCACCCCCAACCGTACGGTACAGTTTATGTGCCTACCGGAACCTTCCACGCCGGGCAGGCGGATATGGATGTGTTCTTTACACACACTGCACCTAACAAACAAATCACCATTACTGCCTTCTACATGGATGATACTGAGATCACCAATAACGAGTACAGGCAGTTTGTTGAGTATGTTATTGATTCTATTGCCCGTTATGAATTAGGCGATCCTTATGTGATTGACAATGAAAACGGCGACGGACAAATAATGAACCGTGACGAGTTTATTGACTGGTCTGACCCGGAAGTAACCGATCTGTTGGAAGACAAACTGATGGTTCCGGAAGGTGAAAGGTATTACGGCCAAAAAGGGGTAGACTCACGCAAGCTCTGGTATTACTATGAGTGGATTGACTTAAGGGCAGCTGCTCATGCACAGCCTGATGCC
Organism: Bacteroidia bacterium; assembly: GCA_035628715.1. Taxonomy (GTDB): domain Bacteria; phylum Bacteroidota; class Bacteroidia; order UBA8524; family UBA8524; genus SB11. Next base: position 17,883 of record DASPJH010000625.1, on the reverse strand, counting down.
AACCGCGCTCAGTTTATACGCAAAGAGTCACTGAGGATTTATCCTGACACGCTGGTTTGGGTAAGGGATTTCACCTATGCCTTTAACGAGCCTATGACCCAAATGTACTACTGGCACCCAAAATATGATGATTATCCTGTAGTGGGTATTAACTGGCACCAGGCAAAGGCATTCAGCCACTGGCGCACCGGTTTGCTGAACGATTACTACGCTTCAGTAGCGGAGGAGCCGATTGTAACACCTTTCCGCCTGCCTACAGAATATGAGTGGGAATATGCAGCTCGCGGCGGACGTGATGGTAGCATGTATCCCTGGGGTGGTCCTTATACCCGTAACTCTAAGGGTTGTTTCCTTGCCAACTTTAAACCCGGGCGTGGTGACTACCAGGCTGACGGCGGTGTGTATCCTGTGAGAGGATATTCATACTTCCCCAATGACTATGGTCTTTACGGTATGGCAGGTAACGTGGCCGAGTGGACTGTAAGCGCTTATGCCGATGAGTCTCACATTGTGGTTCACGATGAGAACGCCGATCTGCAGTACGATGCTAAGAAGGACGATCCTCCATCATTAAAGCGAAAAGTGACCCGCGGTGGCGGATGGAACAGTGTTTCCTTCTACATCCAGAACGGTTCACGCGCTTACGAATTCCAGGATACAGCCAAGTCATACATCGGTTTCCGTTGCGTTATGAGCTACATTGGCCGTTCTAACAGAGACCGTGAGTAACCTGGTCTGTAACTTTTAACTTAAAAATCACTGAATAAACAATAATAGTCAGGGTTTATTTACGTTATACCAAACCAAAAAACCTAAAAAAATCCATTAACCAAAAACACCAAAAAAACAATGAGCAACTTTTTTGAGAGCAAAACCGGAAAAAATGTAATGGCCAAAGCTTATGGCCTTGGAGCTGCAATAGTAATTGTAGGAGCCCTTTTTAAAATCATGCACTGGCCTGGAGCTGATACTATGTTGATCGTAGGTCTGGGCACTGAAGCTCTTATATTCACCATTTCAGCTTTTGAACCTCCTCACCACGAGCCCGACTGGACCCTTGTATATCCTGAACTGGCAGGTATGGAGCCTACTGAAACAAAAAGCAAAAAGGAAGAAAAGCAAGGTTCTATTTCTCAGCAGCTTGATAAAATGCTGGAAGAAGCAAAAGTTACTCCCGACCTTATTAGCAGCCTTGGCTCAGGTTTGAAATCATTAAGCGATAACGTAAGTAATATGAGCAGCCTTTCCAACGCTACAGTTGCCACTTCTGAGTATACTGAAAACGTTCAGAAAGCATCTAAATCTCTGGAAGCTGTTAACTCATCGTACCATAAAGCTGCTGATGCTATGAATACTTTGGCTGCCATTTCACAGGGTACTAAAGAATACCAAAACCAAGTAGAAAGCATTTCAGCTGAAATGAACCGCCTGACCAGCAACCTGGCAAGCCTGAACACCGTTTACGGAAGCATGTTGAGCGCAATGGGAAAACAAGGCGCCTAAGCCTTTATTTATAACTTTTAAACTGAAAAAGGAGGAATAAAATGGCAGGAGGTAAAGTTTCCGTAAGGCAGAAGATGATCAATATGATGTATTTGGTGCTAACAGCTTTGTTGGCGCTGAATGTATCAAAAGACATCCTGCACGCATTTCACCTGGTGGAGCTTTCCATGAACAAGTCAGGTGTAAATATTGACCAGAAGAACAAAGATATATTGGCCGCTTTTGCTGCTGATAACGCACAACGTCCTGAAAAAGTAGGCCCTTTCTTTAAAAAGGCGCAAGAGGCAGAAAGAATTGCTTCTGACTTCATCAAGTACGTTGAGGATATTAAGAAACAGGTTGAAACCGGTGCCGGTGGTCGTAAGGAAAACGACCCTGATGGCGAACTGGCAATGAACGATAACATTGAGATGCACGCCAACCTGTTGATTAACCAAGGCAAGGGTACTGAGTTGAAGCAAAAGATCAATGATACCAGGGAAAAGCTTCTGAACCTTTTGGATAAAGAAGATAAGAAGCGTATCAAATCTGACCTTCAGGCTGAGGATAATCCTGCTTTGGCTCCCCAGACATGGGAATCTGAGCTGTTTGAACACTCGCCCGCTGCTGCGGTAGTTACCCTGCTTCAAAAAATTCAGAACGATGCCAAAAACACAGAAGCACAAGTATTGGAGACACTGGCTAAAGCTATTGATAAAAAGAGCCAGACTTTTGACCAGGTAGTGGCTAAAATTATTCCTAAATCAGGTTTCGTGATTTCAGGCGGCAAGTTTGAAGCTGACATTTTGCTTGTAGCTTATGATTCAAAACAAACTAACGATGTAGTGATTAATGGCCAGCGTATCAAACCCGAAGGTGGTGTTGCCAAATACGAAGCAGTAACTGCAGGTGAGGGTACACAAACCGTTAAAGGATACATTGACTTCCAGGGGAAAGATGGCAGTGAGCAAAAACCATTTGAGGTACAATACACGGTATTTAAAGGCGCTGCTACCATTTCTGCCGATGCGATGAACGTGCTGTATATTGGTCTGGAAAACCCCATTTCAATATCAGTTCCCGGTTTCGCACCTGAGAAAGTTTCAGCAACTATGTCAAATGGAAGTCTTGTTAAGAAAAGCGCTAACAGCTATATAGCCAAAGTAAGCACCCGTGGTGAAGCTACTATAAACGTATCTGTGAAAATGGATGATGGTAGCACTAAATCAATGGGTTCGGCTAAATTCCGCGTTCGTAAGATCCCTATGCCGGTAGCCCAGCTGGGTACTCTGCAAAACGGCGCTACAGAAACTGTGGGTACAATCAGAGCTAATGCTTCACGTATTTACGGTTCATTGGGCGAAGGTTTTGCTTACGAAGGTGTAAGGTATAATGTAACTCAGTATGTATTTGTGCTGGTGCCTAAAAGAGGTGAGATGAAATCAGTTCCCGGAAACGGCGCTATACTTTCTCCAGCCATTACTCAAATGTTAAATGGTCTGAAATCAGGTGACAGGATACTGATAGATAACATAAAAGCTACCGGACCTGATGGCAGCCGTCCTTTGGCTCCGTTAGTAATTACAGCCCGATAAGAAATATGAAATTGTTAAAAAAATATATCGTTGTTGTTTTGCTGCTTGCCTTTGGCGCAGCTAAAGCCCAGCAAAACTTTGAAGACTTTACGTTCTCTCACGATGCCGTAAAAGAACGTAAGGCCATACCATACCCTGGTTTGCGCGAAGCCGATGTGGCTTACCAGAAGAGGGTGGAGAGGGTAATTGACACCCGTGAGAAACAAAACCTGGCCCTAACCTGGCCAAGAAATCACATGGGGAAGGTTATTTTTTCAAAAGTGCTGGACGGTACCCTTACTGCTTACCAGAACGATTCACTGTCGTCACAGTATACTGCTGAAGAAGTTAACGAGCGCGGTGCGGTAATTGAAAACAAGCAGGTGCCCAACCCACTTAATCCTGACGATATATATGACCTTATTGATACTACCATTGTTACGGAGTTTGACCCTGAGAAAATCATCAAATGGCGTATAATGGAAGACTGGATCTTCGACCGTAAACACAGTACTATGATAGTGCGCATTATTGCAATAGCGCCCTTATTTAAGCCTGTGGTGGCCGGTTTGGAGCTTCCTGAAACCCCGCTGTTTTGGATTCGTTTTGATGAAGCCCGTGAAGATGTGCTTACCAACCAGGAAATGTTTAACCCTTTTAATGATGCAGCCCGTATTTCAATGGCCCATTTTTTTGAAAAACGTATGTTCAGCAGCTATATCATTAAATGGTCTAATCCGTATGACTATATGATCCGCGACTACGAAGAGTTTAGGGATAACAGCATGGCTGCCCTTTTAGAAGGGGAGCGTATGAAAGCTAAACTTTTTGAAATGGAGCACGATCTGTGGGAATACTAATCCTGCATAAACTAATTGAAGAAACCCCTTTCGTGAAAACGGAAGGGGTTTTTTGTTGGATTCGGATATATTTGAGCATGAAAAAATTATTGTGTTTGCAGGTTTCCATTTGCCTTTGGGTAGTCGGTTTCAGCCAAACAGAGAATGCCCTGAAATATAAAGCAGTTTTAATTCCGGAATCCATTAATATAATTTCGGGTCAGCCCTACAAAGCAAAAGTTATGATAGTAGCCTCGGATAGCTCTGAAGATATAAAAGGCGACGTTACTATAAAATCCGATTTAGGTAACTATATATATGATATGGATAGTGGGGTAAGCAGCGTACAAGTTGTTACATCCGGCAATGGGGAACAAGTTGTTTCAGGGGAGGTTAACTGTAAAATAAACGGCCAAAAGCACGTATTGCCTTTTTCTGGCTCTTATTTAGTTATATCCGGTGCAGGTACCATTTCGCCGGAGAAAATGAATATGCTATATACAGGTATTGAAAATCTTGTTTTTATTTCAATTCCTGGCTTTTCACCTGAAAGGGTGGTTGCAACAGTTAAAAATGGTGAAATAGTTAGAAAGTCTGATTATTTGTATTTAGTAAAGGTTTTTGAAAGAGGCGATGTTATTATTAATATGAGCGTAAAAATGCCTGATAGTTCTGTTAGAGCGATGGGCTCTGCTAAATTCCGCGTGCGTAAAATACCAACTCCTGTTTCCCAACTGGGCACTTTACTCAACGGCAATGCTGAGTCAGTTGAAATAATTAAAAAATCTGCCAATCAGGTATATGCATCTCAAGGCGAAGGTTTCCCCATCGAAGGACTTAAATACACCGTTAATAAATTCACACTAACTATCGCCCACAAGGATAATAAAGGTATGGAAAGCGTTGAAGTAATTGGTGAAAAACTAAACGATAAAGCAACAGAATTAATTAATAACATAAAATCAGGCGATAAAATAATTATAGATACTATTTCAGTTACCGGTCCGGATGGGGAACGTACCGCATCGCCTTTTATTGTAACCGCCAGATAATTTAGTTTCGACGAACGGAATACTAATTATATATACGGCCCGTTTATTATCTAAACACCGTGCTAACGAAACACTAACTACCCGTTTCATTATATAATTAGGTATTGCCATGAAATTATTAAAAAAATTACTGTGGGTAATTTTAATACCCCTTAGTGTCCCTGCTTTTTCTCAACCGCGCCTGGCCAACACCGTGCAGTTGGCTGATGCCGATGCACAGCCTGTAGCCCATGAGCCGTTGCGAGAGGCCGACATAGCCTTTCAGTGGACGGTGGAGCGGGTGATTGATACCCGTGAAAAACAAAACCTGGCACTTAACTGGCCGCAAAATCCACTCATTAATTTACTAATGAAAAGTGCTTTGGAAGCCAATTTGCCCGCTTACACCACTGCAGAATGTACGGAACAGTACAGCGACTCAGCACTGGTTACCCGGGGCACATATTGCCATATGATACAGGTACCCTGCGGGGATGAGCCGGAAGAGCTTTGCGATACATTTATTTGCGAAGCTCTCGACTTATCCAAAATAGTAAAGTGGCGGGTGATAGAAGAGTGGGTGTTTGATAAAGAGCAGGGCAGGATGATACCCCGTATTGTATCCATAGCGCCGTTGTTTCGCCCTGTAATTGCCGGACTGGAACTGGAGGCTATTCCACTCTTTTGGGTGAAATACGACGAAGCAAGAAACATATTAGCTCAGAATAAAGTTTTTGAAGGTCATAACGAGGCCGGGATGGTATCGTATGACCATTTTTTTCAAGCGCGCCTGTTTGGCAGTTACATTACCAAATATCCCAATGCATTTGATTTGCAGATAGGGCAGATGGAAGAATTTTCTACCAATAATATGGCCGCGCTGTACGAAGCTGAGCGTATCAAATACAAATTGTTTGAAACCGAACACGATCAGTGGGAATATTGACTTAGTCAGCCGTAGCTTTGACGTAGGCTGATTAACTATTAATTATTTACTATTTAATATTTTCATTTTCGAATTTCATAATTAGAATTTATAATTTAAAAAGTTATGGCTATAGGAAAACTGTCGCTTCGCCAGAAGATGATCAACATGATGTACTTGGTACTTCTTGCCATCCTGGCCCTGAATGTGTCTGCCGAGGTGCTGAAAGCCTTCTATATGATGGAGGTGAGCATGCGCCGCACCGGCGAAAATATTGACGCCAAAAACAACCTGGTATTAAAAAGTTTCGACGCCCTGATGGTGACCCAGAAAGAGCGCACCAAAGAGTGGAATGCCAAAGCACGTGAAGGGGAGAAGATAACCGCTGATTTTGTGCAATATGTGGAAGGGCTGAAAAAAGAAGTGGAAGGCCTTACCGGTGGGCGCGTTGTAAACGATAACGGGCAGGCTACCGAATTAAAAAACAGCGATAACACAGAGAAGCACGCTAATTATTTTTTGAATAAAGGAAAAGGGCAGGAGTTGCGGGCCAAAATTAATGAAGTGCGGGATAAACTGCTGGCGCTGGTACCTGAAGTAGACCGGCGGAATATTAAAACCGATTTATTTACGCTGGATGAAGGAACGGTAAAATGGGAAAGCTCTGTGTTTGAAGGGGTGCCCGCTGCCGCCGTAATGGCAACGCTTACCAAGCTGCAAAACGATTGTAAAAATACCTATGGAGATGTGCTGAATGTGCTATTGAGCAAAACATCAGGAACGGTGGTAAATATCGACCGGCTGGAGGCCCAGATAATACCGAAATCGAATTATGTAATGGCCGGCGAAAAATTTGAGGCCAATATTTTCCTGGCGGCATCAGACAGTAAGCAGCCTGCTGAAATAGTGCTGGACGGGCAAAGTTTTACCTCGGACAGTGGCTCTTTCAACTATACAAAACTGGCCACCAGCCATGGTGAGCACCAGGTGAAAGGGGTTATACGCGTGCACGAAAGGGACGGTATTAAAGAGTATCCTTTTAATACCAAATACAATGTGTTTGGCGGTTTTGCAGCTGTAAGCGCCGATGCCATGAATATTATGTACATTGGGGTGGATAACCCTGTATCCGTTTCTGTACCCGGTGTGCCGCCGGATAGGGTAATTGCTACTATTAATAACGGAACGTTAACAAAAGCAGTAAATAATAAATATGTAGCAAAGGTGAGTTCGGCCGGAACTGCATCAATAACTGTTTCTGTTCGCGATGACGAGGGCAAAGTGAAAGCATATGGCAGCTACCCATTTACCGTTCGCCGTCTGCCACCGCCAATTGTCAGGTTGGGTAACCTTAAGCCCGGCCCCGTATCTAAAGGCGAACTAGGAGTTATGAGCTCCATAAATGCCTTTTTAGGTCCTGATTTTTACTTCCAGGGGGTTAATTACAAGGTGGTTAGCTATTCGTGTGGTATGGTAATAAATAAAAATTATGTTGAGTTAGGAACTTTTAATGGGGGCATTGTTCCTGAAACTATTAAAGATAAATACAAAAACCTTAAAAAAGGGGACATCGTAATATTTCACACAATAAAAACCAGCGGACCTCCATCAGCCCCACAGCCTGAACAGGATAATTTCACCTTCACTATAAAATAAAATATTTCATCTCCTTTTTCAAAAACCCTTGCTGCTGTGGTGGTAAGGGTTTTTTGTTCCTTTAAGCGTCCTCGCTTAAAGTTTATTGGTGGTATGCCTCCGGGCTTAATTATATCAGCGTGGATGCTGCAATAGGAGAACCCCAAAGCGAACACGCTTCGGGGAACAATAGTATTGGAAAGTTAAAATTTAATTCTTCTTAACATAGTGCTAATTCTTGTGTCTGTTTCATCAATCATAAGATTTAGCTTGATTAATCGTATTTTAAGTGCTTCTATTGATACGTGAAATTCATCACTCAATTTGTAAAGTATCTCGTAAACCTCATGTTGATTAACAGGTTGATAGTCCAGATATAACCTTCTTCGATGAAATCTATACTCAGCGAATATTAAGTCCATTCTGGGCACAAGTATTTTTTCTGGCAATAATAAATTTGACGCAAATAAGTTTGCTTGAATTTCAAGTCTATCTGAATTTGATTTTGAAGAACTGTATTTTAATGATAAAGTATGGGCATCATCCTCTTTTTGAATTAATCTATCTCGTAATAGTTTGCTATGCAATATTAAATGCCCAATCTCGTGTGCCAATGTAAATCGCCATCTATTTAAGTCGATTCTTGCATCTTTTGATATTTTAATACATAAAGGATTGAATTCGATTTTTCCGAGGTAATTATCATTTTCTATCGTATCTAATAAAAATTTCACATGATATCTTTCCTCAAGGAAGGGTATTAATTTATCAAAGTTTAAGGAATGGCGATTATATAAGTCATAATCGTATAGCTTGTTTACTATTTCATTTATTCTTTCGTCTGTTATAAATGGGATGTCAATGAATTCTTCGCTGTCCTTGAAATAGTCAATAATAGAGTATTGAAGTAGCAGATCAGCAAAATTAGTAATTCTTTTATTCCCCACTTTTCCGATAAATGGTTCTTTTTTGTAATTATTATCTGTGAGTTCAATAGTATTATCAAAATCGCTTATCCGATTTGAATATCTTCGGTAGTTTACCCATTGAAGTTCTTTAGGTGAGGTAAGTCTCACAAGACCAATTCCTTCTTTATGGGCAATAGTTAAAGCAGATTCTTGGTACGAGCGAGTTGTAACAATTATTCCCTTTGTATTATGTTCACCAACTTGGTTAATCTTAGAGCCAAACTCTTCAACATCATCGACTGTTACATTTTTGTTTAAATTTTTGCATTCAATTACTGTTAGTAATGAATATCTATCAGCACCTGGAAGTGTTGTTTCAATTGTGACATCAAATATGATATCTTTCCCTCTCTTAGCACTATGATATCCTTTCTTCTTAAAAATTTTACTTGTTTTTTGGGGAACGATAAAGTCGTCGTTTTTAAGCATTTTAGATATTAAGTCAAAAACTTGATCCTCTAATCTATTGCCCTTAGCAGTTGATGATTCCAAAGCCTTATTTTATTGTCAAATTTACAATTATTATTTTTTTATATTTTAAAAGAACTAAAACCTAACACCTAAAACTTAAAACTATCCTGCCCCCAAACTCCAAACTACCCTTTATCTTTGCGCAAAGATGAAAATTTCGTACAACTGGCTTAAAACGCTGATAGATATTGAACAATCGCCGGAAGAACTGGCTGTGATGCTAACCAACTGCGGACTTGAGGTAGAGGGACTGGAGGAGGTGAGCAGCATACCGGGCGGCTTGCAGGGACTGGTAGTAGGAGAGGTGAAGGAAAAATGGCAGCACCCCAATGCCGACCGACTGAGCGTTACCAAAGTGGATATAGGCGGACCTGAGTTGCTGCAAATTGTTTGCGGAGCCTCCAATGTGGCTGCCGGGCAAAAGGTGCTGGTGGCTACGGTGGGCGCTACGTTATATCCTACAGGCGGGGAATCGTTTCAAATCAATAAATCAAAAATACGGGGCGAAGTATCCGAAGGGATGATCTGCGCCGAAGACGAAGTGGGCCTGGGCACCAGCCACGAAGGAATTATGGTGCTGGATGCCGCTACACCCGTAGGCACTCCAGGCGCTGAATATTTTAAGGTAGACAACGATACGGTAATTGAAATCGGGCTTACTGCCAACAGGGGGGATGCTGCTTCGCATTTAGGCGTAGCAAGGGATGTTGCGGCATTAACCGGCAAAAAAATTAATATTAACTATAAAGAAATACCTGCATCCACCGGCGCGCCGGTAAACGTTCAGATTGATGATGCACAGGGGTGCCCAAGGTATTCTGGCGTTAGCATCAGCGGGGTGACAGTAAAAGATAGTCCGCAATGGCTGCAAAACCGGTTGAAAGCTATTGGCCTTAACCCTATTAACAACATTGTAGACGTAACCAACTTTGTGCTGCACGAGTTGGGTCAGCCTATCCATGCTTTTGATGCGGATAAGGTGAAAGGAAACACTGTCATTGTAAGAAAATCAAAAGAAGGGGAGAAGTTTACCACCCTCGATAAAACCGACCGCACCCTTACCGGCAACGAGCTGTTGATTTGCAATGCCGAAGAACCGATGGCTATTGCCGGGGTATTTGGAGGCCTTCACAGCGGGGTAACTTCTGAAACTAAGAATATTTTTATAGAAAGCGCCTATTTCGACCCGGCTACTATCCGTAAGTCGGCAAAAACCCAAGGGTTGAATACCGATGCATCGTTCCGGTACGAGCGGGGCACCGACCCTGAAATAACCATCAATGCCATTAAACGGGTAGTAGAACTGGTATTGGAAACTGCCGGGGGCACTGTAACCAGCACGGTGGTTGACAACTATGCAAGGAAAATACCCGCTTCGGAAGTAAAACTACGCTATGCAAAACTGGAGCAAACGCTTGGTCAGCCTGCCGACCCGCAGGAAGTGAAACGCATACTTACCGGGCTGGATATGACGATCGCCGGGGAGGATGCCGAAGGTTTGAATATTAGCGTGCCTGCCTACCGCATGGATGTTACCCGCGAAATTGACGTGATAGAAGAGTTCATCCGCATTTACGGGCTGAATAATATTGAAATCCCGCAATCGGTAAGGCTTTCGTTCAATGTTTCCCAGGGTGCAGACAATGAAAAGTTATACAACCGAGTGGCCGATATGCTGGCTGCACAAGGGTTTTACGAGCTGGTGACCAACTCGCTTACCAAGGTTTCATATTACTCAGAAGAAGAATTGCAGGAAGGCGTGCGGATGCTTAATCCTTTAAGCGCCGATTTAGAAGTAATGCGGATGAATACCCTGTATTCAGGGCTGGAAGCCATTGCCTACAACCGCAACCGCAAGGCCAACGACCTGCGATTTTTTGAGCTGAGCAAAACCTACCATAAAAACCCGGAAGGGGGTGAAAAGCCGTACAAAGAAAAATGGTGGCTGAGCCTGTATGTATGCGGGGATGAGCAGGAAGCCAACTGGAAGTACCAGGCCAAACCATCCGACTTTTATACCCTGAAACAAAACTGTGACGGTATTTTTAGCAGGCTGGGTGTTGAGGCGGCATTTGGCGACCGGAATGTAATTACCTCACCCAAAGAAATTAACTCCGGTAAGCTGCTGAATTACGGGCCGGTTTCTGCTAAAATTTTGAAGAGTTTTGACATACAGGGCAGTGTATTTTATGCTGTGCTGGATTGGGACAAGCTGGTGAAAAAAGCGGCTAATGCGCAGAAATTCACGTTGCAGGAAATTTCAAAATTCCCGGAAGTGCGTCGCGACCTTTCGCTGGTAATAGATAAAAAAATTACCTTTGAGCAGCTGCATACCATTGCCCGCCAGGCAGAACGCAAGTTGCTGCGCGATATTGACGTATTTGACGTGTACGAAGGGGATAAGATTGAATCGGGCAAAAAAGCGTATGCCCTGAGCTTTATTTTGCAGGACGAAACCAAAACCCTTACCGACGCTGAAATTGACAAAGCTATGCAGCGCCTGATGGATGGATTTGAAAAGCAGGTGGGGGCGGTGATACGTAAATAATTAGCTGATTAGGTAATGCGATGATTAGCTGATGGAGGGAATTTGAAAATTTGAAAATGTGGTAATTTGAAAATGAGAGGCGGAAATACTGGCAAAGGCTGAACCGGGCAATTCCCCCTTGTGCGGCTGGTTGCGTGAAGGCGAAGGGGGCAGGGGGATGACCAACCTTAAACTTAAAACTTTAAACTACGACTGTGGACGCATTGGCAGAACAATTAAAAAGCATCAAGACCAAAGTTGAAAAACTGGTGGCGGCCAATGATATGCTCAAAAATGAAAATCAACGGCTTGCAAATGAGAATGGCCGGATGAAAGAAACGCTTGAGATTCAAAAAAATACCATTAAGGACTTAGAAGAGTACAATAAAATCATTAAAATTGCAGGAGGTTTACACCTCTCGAAGACAGATGTACGTGAAGTTAAGCTAAAAATTAACGAGTACATACGGGAGATAGACCGCTGTATTGCAAGATTAAGCGAGTAAAAAGGAAAGCATATTAGTGGAAGAGATAGCAATAAAGGTCAACATTTGCGATAGGTTTTACCCATTGCGTATAAATGCGGGGTTTGAGGAGAACGTGAGGGCTGCCGCAAAACTGGCCAATGATAAGGCAAAAGACTACGCCGATAACTACAAGGTACAGGATAAGCAGGATGCACTTGCCATGGCATCGCTTGACCTGGCTACCGACCTGATAAGTGCTAACCGTCAAACTGTTAATGTGTCTGGCGAAGTGAACACGCTGCTATCGGATATTAATTCATTGCTGGATAGCAGGCTCTGAAACTAATTCCCCTTTTTTTATACCGCTTCTTGCTCATTTATAAGCCTATAAAGAGAAAAAGAGAAGTATGGACAGTATTATTCTAATCGTATCCATTTTAGGGTCCCTGGCGTTGGGGGCCGTAATAGCATGGGTACTCATCAACCAGCGCAATAAAAAAACAGCCAGCCAGCTAATTGAAGAGGCTAAACAAAAGGCCGAGGTTATAAAAAAAGACCGCCAGCTGGAGGCTAAAGAACACTTCATGCGCCTGAAAGAGGAACATGAAAAAGATGTGAACAACCGCAACCGGGAAATGACCCAGGCGGAAAACCGCATTAAACAGAAAGAACAAAGCCTTAACCAAAAGCTGGAAAGCCTGAATAAAAAAGAAAAAGAGGTAGAGAGCATTAAGGAGAACCTGGGCAACCAGCTGGAAATAGTAGCCAAGAAGAAAGAGGAACTGGACAAGTTTCACCAGCAGCAGGTGAAGCAACTGGAAAAACTGGCAGGATTATCAGCCGCCGAGGCCCGCTCGCAATTGGTAGAAAGCCTGAAAGCCGAAGCTACTACTGAGGCATCGGCCTTTGTAAAAGACATTGTTGATGAAGCCAAGCTGACCGCCACTAAGGAAGCCCGCCGCATGGTGATACAAACCATCCAGCGTACCGCTGCTGAGCAGGCGATAGAAAACTCAGTTTCTGTATTTAACATCGAGAGCGACGAGGTGAAAGGCCGGATTATTGGTCGTGAAGGCCGTAACATCCGCGCACTGGAAGCCGCTACCGGTATTGAAATTATTGTGGACGATACCCCCGAGGCGATCATCCTTTCCGGTTTTGACCCTATCCGCCGCGAGATTGCCCGTTTGTCGCTGCACAGGCTGGTAACAGATGGCCGTATACACCCTGCCCGTATTGAGGAAGTGGTGAACAAGACCAAAAAACAGCTGGAAGAAGAAATTATCGAAATTGGTGAACGTACCTGTATAGACTTAGGTATCCACGGGCTGCACCCTGAACTGGTGCGGATGGTGGGACGTATGCGCTACCGTTCGTCATACGGTCAGAACCTGCTGCAGCACAGCCGCGAGGTAGCCAATTTATGCGCTACCATGGCCGCTGAACTGGGACTGAACGTGAAACTGGCCAAACGCGCCGGACTGCTGCACGATATAGGCAAAGTGCCCGATGACGATGCTGAAACACCGCACGCATTGCTGGGTATGAAGCTGGCCGAGAAATACAAAGAGCACCCTGAAGTAGTGAACGCCATTGGCGCCCACCACGATGAGATTGAAATGACCTCAATGCTGTCGCCCATAGTGCAGGCTTGTGATGCTATATCAGGCTCACGCCCGGGTGCACGCCGCGAAGACGTAGAAAACTATATGCGCCGCCTGAAAGACCTGGAAAACCTGGCCCTATCCTACGAAGGTGTAGAGAAAGCCTTCGCTATCCAGGCAGGGCGAGAACTGCGTGTAATGGTGGAGAGCGAGCGCGTATCTGACGAAAAAGCCGAAATGCTGTCGTTTGATATCAGCCAGCGCATTATGAAGGAAATGATCTATCCCGGCCAGATAAAAGTAACGGTAATACGTGAACGCCGGGCGGTGAATTACGCGAAGTAGTTTAGAGTACTTTAGTATAAAGTAGAAAGTATAAGAAGGCTGGAAACCCGGCCTTTTTTTGTTTTTGTTCCGTTTGCGTTTCCAAGAGCAAGATTTTTTATACGCCAGAGGCGGCGCCAATCCTCACGCGCGGGACGCGAGCGAGGGCGTTGTTGCATTAATATTTCAAGGTAATAAGGCCATAAAATAAAAACCGTTTAATTCACGTTTAAAGGTCAGGAAATATTATCGCATTTAACACCTAACACTATGTAAATAAGGATTTACTATTCGCAATTTCGTTTATTGTGGTATTGCCTATGCATGCCCGCATACAGGGCAATCTCCGCATTTCTAATCCTGCGCCCCGTGTGGGCGATATAGTAGATGTTCAGATTGCTTTTACCGATTCGGATGCAGATGTGGGTTTACCGGCAGACCCTATAAAAATAACAACACCTTTGAGAAATGCCGGCACGGTATGGATAGGGCCTTTTACTTTTAAAATTGACGGACAGGAGCTTGTTACCGATTCAATATCCGTGCAGGTGGAAGAAGAGTTAAACTTTAACGTCAACCTTTTCAGCGTTCGACAGGTAACTCACAATGGAGAGAACTATCTTATTACAGAGCATGTAGCTGCCAAACCTAAGAAAGGTAAGCCCAAGTTTGCCCGGCTAAGCAAAACCAACATAGCCCCCGGCCTGGTACTTGATGAAATTACATCTTCCGAAACCTACGGCGGTAGTAAAAACTATGCATATGTAGTGTATAAAATTATCAAAAACGATGACTTTAACAAAGCCCGGCAATTATTGCAGCCTGCTGCCGCCCAGGCCACCCCGCTTGAGAGCAATAACGGAATGGAGAAGATACTTTTTGTGGCTCTGATGGTAAGTGGGTAAAAGTGGACCTTACTAAAATATGGTTTGTTGAAGGCGCGAAAGATTATATTAAGGTTTGGACAGATACGGGCAGGGTGGTTATACACAGCACCATGAAAAACTTTGAAGAGCAGCTGAGCCCTTTTACTAATTTTATCCGCGTGCATAAATCATACATTGTAAACCTGGAGTATATACAGGAGATTGAAAGCAACTCCATAAAAATACACGACCAGTTTTAGCCATCGGCACCACCTACAGGGAAGAAGTTCACAAACGTATTGACGGGTATAAGATGGTTTGATGATTCTTAAAAAAATAGCTTCAGTTCTATAAAATCCTCTCGTCGAATTTGTTACTGATTTTCTTACTTCTTTCTTACCTTTACTATAATTTATTCGTTATACATCCAACGGGTGAATGAGAGTTGGAGTCTTATGAATAACTAAAAGTACAATCTGTTTGAACAGGGCAGTAAAGTATGTATTCCTGATGTTGGCTTCCGCCTTATGTTACGGTGATGCAACCGCTGCGCACCTGGTGGGCGGCAGCATGAGCTATGAGTTTGTTTCAAAAACGGGCAATAACTATGACTACCGCGTTACCCTTAAAATTTACCGTGATTGCTGGGGCGGCGGTGCAGAATTTGACCAGGTAATAAGAGTAGGGGCATATGAAAATGCAGGCTCTTTCGCACTGTTTGACGCGTTCGATTTTTTCCTGTCCAGTTCGACTAGTGTAAATCCCCCGCAAGGCTCAAACTGCAGCGGTTTACCGGGCGTTTGCCTGCAGGAAGGCATTTACACCCGCATCATAACACTGCCGTCATCGGCATTTGGGTTTCACCTGAAATATGAAAGGTGCTGCCGGAATATACAAAAAAATATATTTGACAATAACGGTCAAACCTATTACGCTTTTATTCCCCCCTCATCAAAACAAAACAGCTCTCCTGTTTTTACAGGAGTTCCGTCTCCCTATATATGTATTAACGATACCAGCACCATCTTTAACTCAGCTGCCGACCCTGACGGGGATTCGTTGACCTTTAAGCTTGTTCATCCCTGGGCCGGCGGCGCAAGTAACGATCCGGTTCCAGCTCCTGCATTTAATTTTTCATATCCCAGGAACGTGGATTACCGTTCGGGATATTCAGCCACCAGCCCTTTTGGACCTGGTGGATACGCCGGGATTGACGAGGTAAATGGCCTCTCTTACCTCTACCCGGTGGAAGAAGGTAAATTTTCCATAGCTATAGAGGTTACCGAATGGAGAAACGGTGTAAAACTTAGCGAAATACGCCTGGACGTGCAGATCATTGTAGTTAAGTGCGCTCCCAATGCTATTCCCAGTGCAGTGCCTGTTAGTGGCAGTTATTACCGCGAAGTAATGGCCGGAGAAACCATTTGTTTTGATGTAAATGGGTTTGATATAGATAATCCTCCTCAGAAAGTTATACTAAGAGGCAGGGGTGAAGTTTTTGGAAACGACCCGGGATGGCAGGGGCCTAAGGCCACTTTTCCCACGGCCTCGGGCACGGGGGGCGTTACATCGCCTTTCTGCTGGACGACCAGTTGCACCCAGGCCCGGCTCACGCCTTACACTTTTGTTGCCGATGTGATAGATGACGGGTGCCCGCCAAAATCGCGAAGTGTGGCGTTCAGTATCCTGGTGAAACAGTTTGACGGTAAAATCTCATTCAGCGGGCCTAAAAAAGTTTGTGACAAAGACACCGGGATAACCTACTCCTCAGCCTTTATACCGGGCTATAAGTATAAATGGGGTATCAGCGGCGGAACCATTATTGGTCCCGATACGCTCGATAAAATAAAAGTGGACTGGGGGCCGCCGGGAAGTGCTAAAGTTACCCTGTTTACTACCAGCATTGAGGGCTGTGTGTCAACCGTGCAGGAATATCCGGTGTCTATAGGCAACTATCCTTCTCCTTTTAGCATACCCACTGATACCATTTGCCAGTTTAAGGATACCCTTTATAAATTCAGTCCCACCCCTGGCAGTACTTACACCTGGGTGGTAACGGACGGCGTGTTGCAAAGCACTCCGGCACAAGGGCAGGCAATAATAAAATGGGGTAGTTACGGCCGGGGAACTATTGGTATAATTGAAACCAGTGACCACGGCTGTTTGGGAGATACCGGCTTTTCAACCGTTGAAATTATAAGGCCGGAAGCCGATAGCTTGTTTGGCAGCCGCTCGGTTTGTCCGCATATCAGGGGAGTGGATTATTCCACCAACGGTTATGCATCTTCTTATTATGTATGGAAAATTGAAGGAGGAGCCATTGTAGGTGGCCAGGGAACACCCGCTGTTAAGGTTGACTGGGGAGGCCCGGGTTTTGGGAACATAAAAGTGGTGGAGCACACCCGGTTTGGCTGTACGGGCGACTCAATGGAAACCGACGTGGTAATTAACCACATACTTATTGGCCACAAACCGGTTGGAAACGATAGCATGTGCGAGTTTACCAGCGGTGTGCCCTATACGGTTGTAAACACCACCGGTTCAGAATATTTCTGGAGCGTTCAGGGCGGCGCGCTGGCTGAATACGATACAACCAACAACGTAATAGTAGACTGGGCCGGCTATGGAAATGCCAAAGTGAGCGTTTATGAAATAAGCTATGATTCTGTAAACAACATACCCTGTATTGGCTCGCCGGTTTCGCTGGATATTGTGCTGCATCCCATACCAACGGCAGACAGCATTACCGGTAAACTGAAAGTTTGCGATGGTGATATTGGATTGGTATACGGCCTTGCAGGTTTTCCCGGCTCTAAATATAAATGGACCATTAATAGTGACTCCACCGGGATAAACGGCCAGGGCAGCTCAGCTATTACCATGGATATTAACGGTGTGGGTATTTATAACCTGAAAGTAACTGAAACCAGCGAGTATGGTTGCGTGGGCCAGCCTGTGCTGGCGTCGTTATCGGTTACGCCCAAACCGAATACTGCACCCATTAAAGGCGACAGCATTGTTTGTTATCCCAACTTTAACAACCGCCCATACAGTACTAAAGGCCTCGCAGGGTCCACATTTAACTGGCTGTTTGACGGGGGAGGCATTGAAGCCGGAGTTGGTACACCCGCCGTAAGCATTAACTTCAGCGGGCAGAAATACAATACTCT
>DASPJH010000624.1:0-2843 GCA_035628715.1 Bacteroidia bacterium | reverse complement strand
CGACGGTAATATGCTTCGTACGGATGCTACGGTATATAAGCTGGACGTGAACCTGAATCCCGTAGGGCAGTTTACCTATGGAAACACATTTCCGGGAACAGGCGTTGCTTTGGATGGATACGATAATATCGGCAACGACGGGTTAAGTACATTTGCCGACTTTACTCCTTCAGTGTTTAGCCCCAACCAGAATTTTCACCACATTAAGTCGTATTACAATGGCCAGTCGGGCTGTAATGAAGATATACAGGTGCCTGTACTGCAATTTATTCCACCGCCCATGGTTTTCCCTGTGCCTGCAAATGCAGTATCCAATGTAATTGCCAGCAGTAATGTGCTAAAAACTTCCCGCGTTTCTGTTGCCGTCAACAATACCTTGTGTTTTAACCTTAGCATTCCAGGCGGCAGCAACGCCAGGGTAGCCCCCGACGAGCAAAGCGGTGACGGGGCCGCCAGCGTAAGCCCCAACCCCATGCAGCAGGGCATAGCGGCTGCATTGCTGGAAGTAAATACCGAAGTAGCAATGGACGTGGATGTGGCGATATACGATATGCTGGGCAGGCAGTATTACAATAACAGGTTCAGCCTTGTATCGGGTGAAAACCGCCTGCCGCTGGAGCTTTCAGACGCTAATATGGCGCAGGGAACTTACATTGTAAAAATTACCGGCACTGATTTTAATAAAAACATTACCCTGCTGGTTAAGTAATATTCTATTGAAAAACAAAGAAAGGTTGGTGCCAGTGGTGTCAGCCTTTTTTGTTTCTTCTATTACTCCAACGTTCGTCATTGCGAGCGGGAATACTGGCCAATCATTCAAATATCAATAGTTACAGCGAAGCAATCTTGTTGAATACGGTGACCCGGAATTGCTTCACTACTCTCATAAGGTATCAACCGATGCCAGTTCGGCCGTTCGCAATGACGTGGTGGCGCGGCTTTTCTGATAGGATATAAAATCCTATCCTTTGTAATTTCTGTGGTCGGGAGGGTTTAAAACCCTCCCGACCACAAAAATTACAGAGCGGCAGGTTTCACACCTGCTGCTGAAGCAATGTCCCTTTAAGCGTCCTCGCTTAAAGCGCAGTAACTTACAGCCTCCAGGCTATTTATGAAGCGGGACGCTGAAACTTTTTCCGGCCCGAAGCGGAGACGCTTCGGGGAAAGCTGCAACATATTTTCTTATTATCCTGTCTTAATATCCAATGCCCTACCTCAAAATAACCGCGGTCCTGTTTGCTGCGGCGCTACTCGTTTCCTGCAAAAGGGACCACCCAACAGCGGAAACCCCTAAACCCGGTTTCACCAAAAAGGTGCTGCTTGAGAAATTTACCACCACCAGTTGCGGTAACTGCGGCAAGGCCGATTTGGAAATTGAGGCGTTTAAAAAGCAGTACCCGGGCAAATTAATTTCAGTGCATTACCATTTGTTTACCGGCCAGCATGGCGGCGACAGTATGGCTACTGGCGATGCACAGGATATAGCCGTTGCGCTCGGCTTGCTGGGCACTCCCTATGCTGCTGTAAATCGCCAGCACTTGCCGGGCGATATGAACGATGTGTTGTACCCCGGCGGAAACTGGGCGGCACCCATTGCAGCCGGTGTGACGGAAACTTCTGACTGCGGTATTGCACTGGATGCTTCTTCGGTTAGCGGGAATATATTAACCATTAAGTCTACCGTAAAGTTCAGCAAAACAGTTGCTGAGCCGCTGTACCTTTCAGTGTTCTTACTGGAAGACAGCATAACCGGCGATACCGGCTACTGGCAGGCCAACTACTATAACAACGATGCTACGGTACCCGGGCTGTTTGGCCGCGGGCACCCAATTAAAAAATATGTGCACAACGATGTGTACCGTGCAGCCGTAACACCCTTTTGGGGGCAGGCAATACCGGCTGATTCAACAAAAGAAAATGTGCAGCATACCGTTATTTTAACCGCCGATATATCCAAGTACCGGGTAAACCATCTTAAAGTGGTTGCTTTTGTACACGGCAGGGGTGATGTATTTACCCGCAACAAATACAAAGTTTTGAATGCGCAGGAGGTTTATGTGGGAAAAATTCAAAGCTTGTAAGGAAACAATTCAGGAGTTTTCCTATTAATCTGTAGGATTTACTATTTGATTATTAAAGTGTCCATTTTTTTGGCCGTAACACCGTAACAGTCGTAGCAGAATATCACCTGAACAAGATTTTTAGAGTTTGAAGATGGTAAAATTACCTGTCCGGTAGGGGTCAATATTTTGAACCTACGCAAGGATGAGTCTGTTCTAGCGATTGGTTAAAGATTTAACCTGAAAATGGCTGAGAGCTAAAAGCCTTCAGCCAAATCTCAGAAACCCTTGATGCTCTAGTAACAAGCAGTTTGAAATTTGCGAAACGGCAAGTTAAACTGAGGGCTGATAGCTGACGGCTGAAAGCCACAGTTAAGCCATAAAATAACCTATATTTGTGCCCGCCAAATGCAGGCAAACACAAATCTTAAAAAAACTTTTGCCTTGTTTGTCTTTATAAAAGAAACGTCCTATCTTTGCCGTCCTTAAAAAATAAAGTTAAACAATCGTGAACACGCTGAGTTATAAAACAGTTTCTGCCAATTCCGCCACCGTTAAAAAGGCGTGGATAGTGGTAGATGCTGAAAATAAGGTGCTTGGTCGCTTTGCATCTGAAGTGGCTAAAATGATCCGTGGCAAGCATAAGCCTGATTTTACTCCCCACGTTGACTGTGGAGATAATGTAATTGTTATCAACGCTGATAAAATAAGGCTTACCGGTAACAAAATGGCCGCTAAAGAGTATGTTTCATACAGCGGTTACCCCGGTGGCCAAAGCTGGAC
>DASPJH010000623.1:0-8057 GCA_035628715.1 Bacteroidia bacterium | reverse complement strand
CATGAGCCGAAGAGGACTTGAATGGTGGCAAAGATTGGGGCACGGCGCGTGGAACCGTTGCGAGACTAGTAACACTTGTAACACGGTAACACTTAAAACAGCAGTTTTATGTTTTAGGTGCTACGTTTTAAGTTCCTGGCGGATGTGGTGAAAGCTTTGGGGGAGTAGTAACGATGGCTTTAAACCTGAGATATGATAAGAACACCGCGTTTGAGAGTTGAGATCCCGGAACACGTCCGGGATGACTATTGTCGGGTTGAGCCGGTCATGCACCATGCAAACCTTGCAGCAGTAGTAACACCAGCTTTTGAGTTTGGTTTTAACTGGAAACTGATAGCTGACAGCTGAGAACTAAAAGCGAACAGCAAAAGGCCAAAAGCTATCAGCCAAAACGCTTACAACTATTAATAAAAATAATAATGCATACCAAAAGTAGCGCTGCGGAAGCTGAGGGAGTTATCTTTAAAGGACACCTGCGGAGAGGTTTGATCCATGGTAGTAGTTACGGCTGAATAATTAATTACCCCCAGCACGGCCTCAAAAGCAATGGGTTTGCCTTCACGGGGAAACCACGTAATACCCAGCCCCAGCCTGCCTGAAAATCCCGAAAGAGTACCGCGGGTTATGGTAGTACCGTCGGGCGTGCGCAGCTCCGTTTTGGTGGTACCGGTTACATAACCCCCGGTTATTTCAGGAAAAAAGCCCACAATACCTTGTTTCATAAAATACCTTCGTACAAACAGGTTCAGGTTCAGCGGCCTGTCAATAATCAAAGTGCGGTTGCCTTCCAACAGGCCCGGCCTCACTTCCCGGCCGTAGCCATAACCTATATTCAGGCCCAAAGCCCAGTTATCGGCAACAAAATAGCCGGAGTTAAGAGTAAAAGTAAAGTTGGTTACCCTTACGGTAGGCTGGCTTTCGTTGCCCACTTTTGCGGTATTATTCTGGTTGTCCAGCACAATATTGCCGCCTATAAAAATATTCCCTTTTGAAATTTGGGCATCAAGGGCAGTTCCGGTTGCCAGCAGCAGGGCAAGTATGTATAGTTTTTTCATAGTTTATCGTCTTAAACAGGAATATCAAACCGCAAGCCATTGGTATTTACTATTTGCTATTTATTATTAAACTGCTGATTAGTACGGAGATTATGAAAAGCAAAACAGGTGCGGCAACATGTTTAGCAGTAGATGAATTTCCACATTTTAGGTATAAAGCAATCACATTTCGTGGTGTACTTTTGCGCTTATGGAATACAAAACCAGCGAAATTAAAGCCGAGATGCGCAAAACGGTATATGCCGCGCAGGAGCATTTGGCCATTGTTATTAATGATGAACTGCTGGATGTGATAATTGACGAGGAATATCCGGAGGAGAATTTCCTGGGACTGATTCCCACCTTATTGCCGGTAATACCCAGCAGGGAAGAGCAGGACCTGGTTTGGGAACGCTTTAAGCCGGAGCCCGGGAAGCCTAAAATGGTGCCTGTGCTAATGTGCCCTGAGGATTTGGATTTATCGTGCACAACGCTGATTATTAAAGTGATTGATTTTGGGGAATACATCATTTGGGAAAAGTTTGGAATGGATATATCAGGCGCCAACGGATATCCTCAATCGCTGGGCAGCCGGGTGGAATGGCTGAAGAAAATTAAACCCATGTATTTTAAAAAAGAACAGTATATGGAAATGCTGGAGGCTTTCAGGCAGTTGCAGTAATACCCTTCCGTTTACTTTTTGTGCTGCCGTTGTATATAGTAACAATGGTTACATTTGTTAAAACAACACCTATGAAATTTATTAAAATTTTTGTGATGCTGCTGGTTTGCAGCATGGTATTTATGGGCTGCCCTTATTCAGCTGAAATAGCGCTGGATGCTGAACCAGCCGTTAAAATTGATAACCGCCTTATAGGCACTTATCAAAAAAGCGACACGAAATATATAGTTACCAAATCGTCTGATCTCCTGTATAAAATAGTGGAGAAATCGGAAGAAGAAGAAACTAATTATATGGGCTTTTTGTCAAAAATAGGGGAAGCAACGTTTCTTAATATTTACGAGGCAAATGCGTCGAACCGCCAGTATTACTTCTACAAGGTTGAAATAGTGGAAGGCGGAAATGTAGAACTGCACCCTTTAACCACCAACATTAAGGAAACATTCACCACTTCGGCTGAGTTAAAGAGCTTTGTTACCAAATACAAAGACCTTTCGTTTTTTTATGATATGACAGAAACGTATGTTAAAGAATAAGTTGGTAGAAATAAAAAAACCGGCTGTTTAGCCGGTTTTTTAATGCGCGTGACTGATTAATTTATCATCGGGTGGCACTACTTCACTGCCTACGGTTATTTTCCCTGTGTGTATGGAATTTTCAGGCTTACTCCCCTGCTGTAATACAGGCTGATAAACTGTAAGGTTATAACAAACAGTATAAAAAAGAAGGCTAAATTACGGGTGTGCCACTGCCATATTCGATTCGGCAATAACAAGGTCAATAAATTTAGAAGAGGTGGTGCTATACACCCTACAGGAAAAACTGATCCCGATGCGGCGGGTGCTTTCACCTTTTTCATTCCTGTTATAAGGCATTTGCGAAAGCATTTTGAAAAATGAGCCGGGGGGTTGGTTTTGTAACCGGCTGCTGTATTGTTCGCCGCTGGCATCTATGTAGTTTATTTCAACTTTGGAAAGGTCTACAATTATACCTGACGTGTCCACTACCGGGTCGCGGTATGAGAAATTAGATGTGCATGGTGAAGCGGGATCTAATTTAACGGTTTTGCATAAAGTTCGTGTGCAGATTGACTTACGTGTCAGGCAAACTTCAAATGTTTTAAGTGTATCGTACACATGCGTGATAAAATTATGCGTGGAAAATAAACCTGAGTCTCCTTTTAAATCGCCAAAATCCCATACATTAGTACCGCTGGTGCTACCTGAGAAAAAATGTACCGTATCATTATTAATCGTGTATGAAAAACTTACCAGGCAGGTATCAGTACTGAAATCTTCCACTGGTTTTACAGGATTACACCGTTGATCCGAACACGATCCAATTGCGTCATTTACTATCAGGCATATGTCTCGTGTGGCGGTGTCAAAAAAAGTTCCCGTAATATCTTTGCTGGTGCCTATTGTTATTGTATCCATCTTCCATGTATAAGTAGGCGACGTAAATCCTACGTCTTCGGCGTAAAAATTATAACTGTAGGTGGTTTGTTTTGCATTAGTGGCATACTCAAAATCATTTTTCTGCAGCACCAAATTGATATTTACCGGGTTAGTTCCGTTGTTATTTACTGAATCATAAATGGTAACCTTCAGAGAGTTGCGACAATCCGTGCAGTTGGCCCTTTTCAACTCACCACTAAAGCTGTAGAGTTGCTTTACCACATCATGGCTGTACGATGTATACAGGTAGTAGCTGTCAACCCCTGCTTTAATGTTTACCGGTGCACCTCCTATAGTGCCCCTGATGCCAAATACCGGCGTTTCTATAGTATTCACGGGCTCGTCCCTTTTGCAGGATGCAAGCGCCAGCAGCCCCGCGGCCACAATAATGGCTATATACCTGTATATGTTAAAAACGGAATAAATCATAACGTAAAAACACTTGCAAACGGGCATTACGGTTTATAGTACTTCCATTATAATCATAATAGTTATTAACCGTTATATCCGTCAAACCTGTATTATATAAAAGCCCTAATTTCCAGCGTTTGGCAATATTATATTCAGCGCCTAGCATCAACTGGATATCCCAGTTGGTAAGCCCTCCCCTGTAGGATGTAGCATCGCTAACCCTGGAAGAACCTTTTGTAAGGCTGGAATATTCCCACTCCTGTACCCGGTTTCTGGTGTTAAGCAAAACACTGGTGTTTACTCCACCCATCAGTGATACCCGATCCATTAGCTCATAGCGGGCAAGCAAAGGAATATCCAGGTAATAAAGTGCCTCAGTGCTTATAATAGTGCGATTGTAGGTTACACCAAACGAGTACTTCTCAGCCTCAACCGTACGGGACATACTGTCGGCTTGCACCCTGTTATAACCAAGCCCAATCCCCAGCTGCCATTTTAAACCTATGTAGCGGTTATACATCATGCCCACCCACGGGTACGTATTAAACCACGAGTTTGCAGAGCTTAGTGTACGGTAATAATTTAAACCTATTATGGGCGAAATGGTATTTTTTGCATCCCGCGGCTCCTTCTTCTTTTTTGCTTCAGTGTTTTCTTTTTCTGCACTGTCCGCATCTTCCAATTCAGGGTCAGCAGGTTTTTCGATACCCGATACGGGTTTAACCGGAGTTTCAATAACCGGCGGAGTTACCGGCGGAACATCTTCTTTTTGTGTTTCCTTACTGGGATTTACCGATTTGCCAGGGTTTGAGCCCGGTATAGCAGAAGGTGTTTTGCCGGGAGCTGTTCCACTATCATCTTTTGCGGGCGGGTTGGCCGGCGGCTGACTGTTTTTGCCGGGTTTGGAGTTACCGGGTGTATCTTTATCCCCATTTGTACCATTGCCGGTATCTTTCTTCGTAGGATTGTCAACCGGCTGTTCACCTGAGCCCTGATTTTTGGAATCAGGCGTGCTGCTCTTCTTTCCTTCGGAAGTACCCTCGGATGAAGGCATATTCACCGCACTGTTACCCGGGCTATGTGTGTATTTCTGTTCGGCATACCTGGCGGCCATCAGCGGACCCGGACCTGCGCTTACCCGTTCGTTTTTATCCGTAGCAGTAGTATTACCGCCAGTATTATTATTATTTGTTGTATTGCTTTCAATATCGCCCGGCATTTCCGTGCCGCTGCCCGATACAATATCTGTAATAGGGGTATGTGCCAGGGTATCGGTAATTAAAGACTTTTCTTCAGGGGCAACCGCTTCGGCGGTTTTTTTATTCAGCCCGTTATAAGCCAGCCATCCTCCCACTGCTATTAATGCGGCAAAAGGAAAGAACAGCCACCACAACGCCCTGCGTTTTTTGCGGGGTGTGGGCAAATGCTCGTCCAGGAGCTCACGGGCCGACTGCCAATCGGCTTCGCCCATCTGAAACTCCGTGGATTCAACCACTCTGCGTATTTCTTCTTCGCTCCTACTCAGCCGGTTCATTTCTTGCTGCTTTTGGAATATGTATATCTTTAATCATTTGCTGCATCTTCTTCCTCGCATCAAACAGCTGCGATTTGGAAGTGCCTTCTGAAATCTGCAGGGTCTCTGCAATCTCCCTGTGGCTGTAACCGTCTATCACGTACATGTTAAATACCTTTCGGCACATGGGCGGCAGCAGGTGTATCAACCGGTAAATATCGTCGGCCTCCATTTTCAGTTCCGCTTCCGGGCCTTCGGGTGGCGGTGGCTCCACAAAATCAGGCGCATTGGTATCTATATACTGCACCATTTCCTTCAGTTTTTTACTCTTTCTGTAGTTGTCAATAATGGTATTCACCACTATTCGCCGCATCCATGCCTCAAACGGGGCCTCTCCCTTATACTTTTCAAGATTCAGGACAATCTTCAAAAAGCTTTCGTTGTGTACCGAAAGCGCATCATCCTTCGACGTGTAGTAGCGGTAACAAATACGCATAATAAATGTGTAACACAACTTATAAAGCTCGTAATGCGCTTTGCGGTCGTTGTTTATGCATTTTCTTAATAACTCCTGCGATACGTGTAACACACTCAATGTTAAGTGCTGCTAAACTACAAATAATAAAACAAAACAAGGCTCCCGCAAGGGCCCTGTTACAGCCGGAAAATCCGCTCCTGCTGATTTAACCGACGCCGTACGAGCCTGTAAACTTATACACGTAAAATGCACAACAAAGGTTGGGCGGCGGTTGAAAAAAATGTTTAAAAAAGTAAAGCCCCTCGCGGGGCTTTACAATACACGTATATACAGACCTAATTATTAACGGCTGATGCTGACTTTGCCCATATAAGCCCCGGAAGCCGAATGCAGGCTTACCAGGTAAAAGCCTGTTTGCAGCCCGCTTACATCCACGTTTATTTCATTGCGGCCGGAAATGGTTTCCACTGCTTTTGATACCACTGTTTTACCGCTGATATCAGTTATTGAAACGGTAACCGTTTCGCTGGCGGCACCCTCAAACAGTATGGTTACTGATGAGCTGGCCGGGTTGGGATACATAGCCAGTTGCGCGGCAGCTACCTTGCGCACCGATGTGGTTCCCGACTTACGGATATCCTTGGTATTAACCTCGAAGTTGTTGGCAGAAGAACTTTCATTATTGGCATCCAGGGTAACCAGGTATTCTTCGCTGGGTTTACCGGGTATTTCAACCACTACTTTATAACTGCCGTAAGCCAGGTTGCTAAAGCTGTATTCGCCGTTGGCATTGGTATAGGTATATGCTACCGGCACGCCTGCTGAGGTATATAAAGTCACCTGTACCTTCTCAATCGGGTCGCCAAATTTATTGGCTCCCTGGGAAACCAGCCCCCCGATAAAGCCAGGACCACCGGAGTTAATACCGGCTATCATGTTGATATTGGCATAATTAAAAGACCCGGGCGTTGTTATTACCCCTGCATTTCTCCACTGACTGGCGTTAAAGTAGTAGGTGGGCAGGTAATCGGTATAATAAGGCGATGAGCTTTCCATAGCAGCCTTCACCAGGTATACCCCGGCAGGCACCCCGGTAAAGTAATAAAAGCCACAGCAAACGGTAAGCATAGAATCTACCGCGGTTAGCAGGGTATCGCCTGCAACCGTATCCCGGCGGATAAGCCATACTTTCACCGTTGCGGTGTCAAACTGGTGGAGGGTATCCGCTGAGTAAACCCTGCCGCCGATTACGTAAGTGGGCGGCGGCGGGCAAAAATCAATGTTCACAATTACTGTATCATCCAGGTTGTAATATGGCTCCATATCATAGCTGGAGTCATTACGACAGCCCAGTACGCCTGCCAGTATATTTCCTACAGAATCTTCAACATATACCCATACACCATATTCTCCGGATGAATTGGTGGTTGTCTGGCGCAATGAGGCTGGCACAGTGCCCGACGGGGTTACATTGTATACCGAAACTGTAATACCGCTTACAGGGGTATCTACCTGCCCTTTAACATAAACACTGTCGTAGTAAAAAATCTGGACGTAACGGAAGGCAGAATCTATGCAGTTTTTAATGGTATCCTGCGCTACAAATTTAACCAGGTACTGGCTGAAATAGTTATAAGTGTGACTAGGAGATTTAAGGGTTGAGGTATTACCATCTCCAAACGCCCAGTTGAACACATGACCTGTGGTAACGCCGGTAAAGCTTACTGTTTTGGTGTAAATATTTGTATTAGCATTTATACCCACCCAAAAGCTGTTGCACAGCGTATCCGGGCAAAATTCAATATCAATGGTAATGGTATCCCTGTACCAGGTGTAGTTGCCGTCGTTGAAAGTAGAGTCTCCATAGCAGCTGGGTGTCCCTGCTATAATTGTTCCCACTGAATCCCATACATAAGCCCAGCCTTCGTAGTAGCCCGAAGAATTGGTATAAACTGTATGAGTTAAATAATTATTCCAGGGGGTTTTATAATACAATCCTATGCCTTTGTTATTAATTGGCGTATCCAGGTGCCCTTTTACAAACACGCTGTCATAAAAAGAAATGGTAACAAAGGTTTGGAAGCTATCAACACAGCCTTTTACCGTATCTTCCGCTTTAAGGCGCACCAAATAGGTACCCGGTCCTGAATAGGTATAAGATGGATTGGCTCCGGTAACTACCCATCCATTGCCAAAATTCCATGAATACTTATGAGCTGTACCATTGTTAATCCAACCGGTGAAGTTGGCAGTACGGCTAAAAGGCTGGGTATTCTGAAAGAAGTATGCATCGTACCCGCGGCACAGCGTATCGCAGTATTTAAAGTTAAACTCCAGGGTATCGTTATATTTACTGGAGTCGTAACTGTTGTAAAGGCCCAGCGTGTCGTATATACCCAGGCAGCCCAGCATGCTTACGGTTATATGACCCACATCGCAGGTACTGCTGGTAAGGTTATAAAGAAACTCACCGTTTGAGTTG
>DASPJH010000622.1:0-3679 GCA_035628715.1 Bacteroidia bacterium | reverse complement strand
AATCTTTCCAAGACTACCGCATTAAACACACAGGAAACCATTACGTGGTTTGCTGATGGAAAGCAGATAGCTGCGGGAGTTGAGAAGCAAACCTGGGCATTTACATCACCCGGCAAGCACATATTTAAAGCTGAAGTAACCAATGTTGTTGGTTGCAAAACAATTTATGAAGAAGAGGTAGAGGTGTTTAAAAATCCGGTTGTTGATTTCACCACTTCTTCCGGCGAGCTGAGGTGCCTGGGTATAAATCCCGTTCAGTTTATTAATCAAACCCAAGACGATAACACCGTAGCCACATACACGTGGGACTTTGGAGATAACACTTCGGGCAGTGTAACCAGCCCGGTTAAAAATTACAATCAGCAGGGAGAGTTTACTGTTATGCTAACTGCTGTTAACGATAAAGGATGCAGCGCCAGCATTGCCAGGCAGGTAAGCACTTTTGAAAAACCGGTGGTTGCTGTCTCTTACGAAGATATGGGGCATTGCGAAGATCATAACTCGTTTGTACTGAGTTTTGCCAACAGCAATCCTTCTGCTGAAATATCTAAGTTTACCTGGGACCTTAAAGACGCTAAGGGAGGAACTACCAACCCGGTTTGGATAAGCTACTCTAAAGCTGGCGATTATAAAGCCGGTGTTAAAGTAGAAACGGCTAATGGCTGCACCGCCGAAGCTGAAACAGCTATAAAAGTGCATCCGCTTCCCTCAGGCCAGCTGGCTGTAAACACAGAAAACCAGTGCCTGGATGATAACCGCTTTATAGTTTCATCGCATTATAATACTGGAGCAGCACCCATAATTACTTACAACTGGAACCTTGGTAACGGGATTACAATTGACGGTGTTGACAATATTGAAGCAATATATGCCCAAACCGGCCGGTACACCATCAGCCTGGATGTAACTGATGCCAATGGTTGCAAGGCCCGCCTTGAGAAACAAGTGATGGTTAATCCTTCTCCGGAATTTACACTGGAGAACGCTAATGCCTGCACCGGGCAACCAATAAAACTGGATTTTAACGGATTAGATAATAATTTACACGTTACTGAATGGCAATGGAACTTTGGTGACGGGGGGACTTCAGAGTTGGCTCAACCTACCTACACCTACAAGACCCCCGGCACCTACCTTGCCAGTCTTACTGTTACTACCTCCGGTGGTTGCAGTTATGTGTCGCGTTCTTCTGTTACTGTTACTGATTTGCCGGTAGCCAGCTTTACCGATAAGCGCACTACCTGGGGTTTTGAAGAGACCGATATGGAGTTTAAATCGGGAATAGACGAACCGGGTTATACCTATGCATGGGATTTTGGTAACGGAAAAACCGGAACTAACCCCGTGGAAGTGATACGGTTTGATAAAGCAGGCTCGTATGATGTAATGCTAACGATCACATCACCCAGTGGGTGCAGCGGCTATATTAAGAAGCAGGTAGTTATTTATCCTCCGTTTGATGCGTTTGTGCCTACCAGCTTTACACCCAATGGCGATGGTAAAAACGATGTTTTTGGGATGGAAGGCGTACAGTACATCAGGTCTTATAAGATGGAGATTTTTAACCGCTGGGGGCAAACAGTTTTTATGACATCTGACCTGAACCGTAAGTGGGATGGTAAATTTAATGACCAGGCTATGCCTCCCGGCATGTTTACTTATGTAATCACCATTCTTGATATGGATGGTAAGCCCTTTGTTCTTACCGGTTCTGTGCAGCTCATCCGGTAAGTAAAAAGCTCCGCTTCATTTTTCTTTAATTCCTTATCCTGAAAATCATAGGAATTACTATGCCGTTAGCAGCGCCAATTAGGTAGCCGGCAGCTACATCCGAAACAAAATGGCGTCCCGCTTTAAATCTTAAATAAGCAGGGATAGCCGGTAAAACTGCTGCACAGGCCCATACCAGGGGCTTCCACTTACTTTTTGGATAGTAGATACTATAAGACGAAGCAAAAAAATAGCAGGCCGCCGCTGAAAGCGCAGTATGTCCCGATGGTATGCTGAACCTGGCTTTTCGCTCAGTCTTTTCTTCCAACGGGACATTGGTATTATAAACATACGGGCGCTCCTTTAATACAAGTGCTTTTATCAGTGCTACCTGCCCGGCTGTAGCCAGTAGTGTTTGTGCATATACTGTATTACAGGTAAAAAACTGCTCACGGGGCTTGCCGGCCAGGCTAAAGAAACCCGGTGCGGCCATTAGTGTAACCACCGAAATATCGCTCCATGTTTTTGCCGCAGTGCTGTGGTTGCGTGTAGCCTGTAAATCCAAAGGGCCAAATCCATCAGTGTTTAAGCCATTAATGGCAGCAGGCGTAAGTGGCTGTATGTTGTATTGTGCATATATACCGCCCGCTGACAGTGCCAGCCCAATTCCCGATGTGTACCATACAGCCGGCTTTTTAAGCGTGTAGCCTTCCTGTGTTTTGCCTGCTAAGCTTAGCAAAATCAGCAGCGTTGTAGCTAATAGCCTCTTTTTCATGCACGCAACATAATTAAAAATTGGCATAAGCATATTAATTAGCTGATTTGCAGGAGTGTACAATGGAAACAAAGTAAACCACGGAAACATTTTTAAATTTTTTTGTTTCCGTAGTTTTTTCTGTTTTACATTTGCGCCCGGTTTTGCAAACATTATTTAAAATACTAGAGGGCAGCGAACACCTGTTTCAGCGCTACGGAATCAAGAGTATCACTATGGATGACGTAGCCCGTGAGCTGGGCATGAGCAAAAAAACACTTTACCAGTATGTAACTGATAAAAACGACCTGGTGGAAAAAACCCTGGAGTTTCATCTTCAGCGTAGCCGCCACGCTTGCGAGATGATGATTGAAGAGATGGATAACCCCATTGACTCAATGCTGGGAATTGGCAATTTTTTCAGCCAGCACATGCGCGATACCAGTCCCGCCCTGATGTACGACCTTAGAAAATACCACCAGTCGGCATGGCAAAAACTGGATGAATACCGTGAAAACTGCATTATCAAGCAAATAGCTAAGAATATAGAGAAAGGAATTGCTGATGGGTACTACCGTAGCGACATTAACATTGAAATTGTGCCCCGCCTGTATGTAGCCATGGTGGATGCAGTGCTGGAGCGCAGGAACTTTAACCGCGATACTCCGCGTTTTGAAGACCTGGTAAATGAACTGTACAGCTTGTATTTACATGGAATTGTAACCCCAAAAGGACTTGAATATTTAAAACAAAAAAACTTTTAACCTCTGCTGATATGTTGATTAAAAAGATAACTACCTGTATGATTGCCCTGGTGCTGGCTGTAACCGCCCAGGCACAGGCTTCCAAGTTTAACCTTAAGGAAGCCATTGATTTTGCTTTAAAAAATAACCCCAACCTTGTAAATGCCCGTATTGAAGAAACCATTGCCGATAAAAAAGTAAGTGAAATTAAGGCTATTGGTCTTCCACAGGTAAGTGCAGGGGTAAGTTATACCAACTACATACAAATACCTACCCAGCGTCTTCCCAACTTTATTAACGAAGCGTTGCCTCCCGGTTCGCCACGCGGCCCTGAGTTCATTGATGCACAGTTTGGAATTCCTCACAGCCTGGGGGCCAACGTCACACTGAACCAGCTATTGTTTGACGGCACCTATTTTTTAGGGCTGAAAGCAGCGCAGGAATTTGTGAAAATTAGCCAGTATGCTACCCA
>DASPJH010000621.1:0-3825 GCA_035628715.1 Bacteroidia bacterium | reverse complement strand
GTATAACAGCGCAAAAAAACATTGCAAGTGTCAGGTATAAATAAATGAATAATTTTGTCTGATGTATATCCAGATAACACAAACCGAGCGTTTAAATATCCGTCCTGTTACCGAAGCTGACATAGAGCCATGGCAGGAGTTTTTTATGGATAACTACGCATTGCCGTTCTTCAATTTTGATGATGACCGCACCCCATTGGTGAAGTCTCAATACTGGGTAAAGCGCCAGTTTAAGCGCTATGAGGAAAACCGTATGGGCCTGATGGCATTGGTGAGCAAGGAAACAGGCCTACTTATTGGCATGTGCGGACTGCTGACCCAGGATATTGACAACAAACAGGAGATTGAAGTAGGATATCATGTGTTGCCAAAATACTGGGGTAACGGCTATGCAACCGAAGCAGCGCAGTTTTTTAAGAAATACGCTTTTGATAATGCTATAACGGAGCGGTTAATTTCTATCATCCACCCTGAAAATTATCCCTCACAAAATGTCGCCCGCAAAAACGGTATGGGATTGGAAAAAGAGGTGGTGTTTCATGGGTTGAAGGCCAGGGTGTATGTTATTAACAAATAGTTATAATTATAATAAATTTTCCAAACAAGTTGGAGTGACAGGAAGGGGCGTTTGGTCATTCACGCTTCAGGGGGGAATCTATTGAAGATGAGTTGATTACCGGCAACCGCGATGACGGAGAGCGTTAGGCCACCACACTTCCATTCATCACCCCTTCAGCCGGGCTGAGGAACTTGAGTTTACCGTCAACATCTTCTGCCATCAGTATCATACCCTGTGAGTCAATACCCTTTAGCTTGCGGGGCGCCAGGTTAATAAGGATGCACACCTGCCTGCCTTTTACCTGTTCAGGCTCAAAGCAATGCGCTATGCCCGATACCACGGTGCGCACGTCAAGGCCTGTATCAATGGTCAGCTTCATCAGCTTATCGGTTTTGGGCACCCGCTCGGCTTCCAGCACGGTCCCCACACGGATATCCATTTTGGCAAAGTCGTCGTAAACAATTTCAGGCTTGCGGGGTTTTATTCCCCCTTTAGGGAGTAGGGAGTTATTTCCCTGCTCACCCCCCGGCCCCCTGGAGGGGGAGTCAGCCGCACCGGTGGTAGTGTCCTTAGGGCGGTTGGCTTCCAGTTTGACTAACTGGGCGTCTACCTCGGCATCTTCGATATTTTTAAACAAGTGGAAGGCCGGGTTTAATACATGGCCGGCACGCATGGCCACATCAATGGTATACTCGTTTACTTCGTTCTCTACATTCAGCTGCTGCTTTATTTTATGAGAAGTGCCAGGAAGGAAAGGTTTCGCCACTTCGGCCAGTTTCAGGCAGGTGTCCAGGCAGTGCTTCAGCACCAGTTCAGTTGCCGTCGGGTCCTGTTTTACCAGTTTCCACGGCTCGGTTTCACCCATGTATTTGTTACCGGCACGGGCAATATTCATCATCTCGGCCTGCGCCTCACGGAATTTATACTCACGCAGGGCCGCCTCCATAGCTGCAAATGCCCGTTGGGTTTCTTCATTTAAAGTGCGGGTAGCAAACGCCAGCGTGGGATGGCTGGCAGCAAAATCAGCCTCTGAAAGGTTGGGTTCAGGTACTACCCCATTATAAAACTTGTGGGTGAGCACGATAGCGCGATTTACAAAATTGCCCAAAATAGCTACTAGTTCGCTGTTTACTTTCAGCTGGTAATCCTTCCAGGTAAAATCTGCATCTTTGGTTTCGGGTGAAATACTGGTAAGGGTATAGCGCAGTTCGTCTGTCCTCCCTGGAAAATCCAGCAGGTATTCGTTCAGCCAAATGGCCCAGTTGCGGCTGGTGGAGATCTTCTGGCCTTCCAGGTTTAGAAACTCATTGGCCGGAACATTATCGGGTACGATAAACCCACCATGCTCCAGTAGCATCATCGGGAAAATCAGTGAGTGGAACACAATATTGTCCTTACCAATAAAGTGCACCAGCGAGGTTTCTTTATCCTTCCACCATTTTTCCCAACCCTGCGTATCGCCTTTTTCATTGTATAAGTCTTTGGTAGCACTAATGTAACCGATGGGTGCGTCAAACCACACGTACAGCACTTTGCCTTCCACGCCGTCTATCGGCACTTTCACGCCCCAGTCCAAATCCCGGGTCATAGCGCGGGGGTGCAATCCCTGGTTCAGCCATGAGTTAAACTGCCCTTTTACGTTGGGCTTCCAGTCTTCAATGCGCTTTTTATATTCAATAAATTCAGGCTTTTCGGCCAGTTCGCCCAAATCCAAAAACCAGTTCCTCGATTTTTTCAATACCGGCTTACCGCCTGAAAGCGTAGAGCGCGGGTCTTTCAAGTCCTTAGGGTCCAGGCTGGTGCCGCAGCTTTCGCACTGGTCCCCATAAGCGTTGGGGTTACTGCACACCGGGCAGGTACCCATTATATAACGGTCAGCCAGGAATTGGCTGGCTTCCTCGTCATAATACTGCTCGGTTTCTATTTCCTTAAAGATTCCCTTATCGTATAGCTTGCGGAAAAACTCCTGCGAAGTTTGGTGGTGCACCGGCGCCGAGGTACGCGAGTATACATCAAAATCAATCCCGAACTCTTTAAACGACGTTTTGATAATGTGGTGGTATTTGTCTACCACCTGCTGGGGGGTAATACCCTCTTTGCGCGCCTTGATGGTAATGGCTACGCCGTGCTCATCGCTGCCACACACAAACAATACCTCTTTGCGCTTTGCGCGCAGGTAGCGCACATATATATCGGCGGGTAAATAGCAACCCGCCAAATGCCCAACATGCACTGGGCCATTGGCATAGGGCAGCGCGGCTGTAACCAGGGTACGTTTCTTATCCATCGGGCGCAAAGGTAGGGGTTCAATATTTTGAACCCAAAATTGCATGCACAAAATCGGTTGAATGATTTACGGCTGGTTAAAAACCTAATTAACGTAGGTGCACAAAAAATTGTGCCCTTAAAACCCATAAAGGGTTCACGGGATTTAATGGGTTCAGTTTCCTGAACCCCTACGCGGCCCAACGTTGCTTGGTAAAATTCAATGAATATTCACGGGTAGAAAAACGTATTAAATAACTAACTACAAGTTATCGAAATAATCCAGCACCAGTTCCCGTAAATAAATTTCCTGCTCAAAAACATTGATGAAGGGCAGGGGCTTCACCAGTTTCCAGTGTGGCCAGCCATCCTGGTCCAGCCCTTCCAGCTTATAATAGTCCTGCTGGCTTAGTAGCTTGCATACGGCTATATGCATCAAATCCACCTTCTCCTGTTTGGAGAACTCTTCCTTCACCGTTCCCAGCTCACGTATCCCTATCAAAAGTAAAATACTGTTCAGGTCGGGTTTTTTGCCAAACTGTTCTGTAAGTTGCTGTTCCAGTACTCTCCAGCGCTGTGCTATATCACTACTCATTCTGTTTGTTATCAATTAGTTAAAAGTTCGCCCTTTTTATTTTAGGGCTAAATTTCTAAAAAAAAATTATCTTGCAAGTTTAATAAAAGCTTGCATTGAAGAGATGGGGATATTAGACACTATTGTAAAAAAAGGGAAGGAAATTACTAAACGCAGCAACGGCAAGGCTAAAGCTTTTGAACAACAAACCAAAGTATTGCGCAAGCTCCTGGAAAAAGCTGCAGATACAGAATTTGGAAGGAAATACGGCTTTAACAGTATTTTGCAGGCTGATGATATGCACGCTGCCTATGCAGCCCGCGTGCCTGCAGGCCCCTATGGAAATATGATGCCGTGGTGGGACCGTGCCCGGCAAGGCGAAAAAGATGTGGCCTGGCCCGGCAAAGTGCAGTATTTTGCGCTTAGT
>DASPJH010000620.1:0-3351 GCA_035628715.1 Bacteroidia bacterium | reverse complement strand
CTATTGAAAATAATATCAAAGGAACTGTTTATGTTTCTTTTATTGTTGAGCCTGATGGGACTACAACCAACCATATAATTACCAAAGATATTGGTTACAGCTGCGGCCAGGAAGTTATCAGGGTTATAAAACTTATGCCTGCCTGGATACCCGGTAAAATAAACGGAAGATCTGTGCGGGTTAGAACCACACTCCCGGTAAAATTTAATTTTAACTAGCCCATGCCCCGTATCCTCGCTATAGATTACGGTACCAAACGGGTAGGACTGGCGGTTACCGACGAGTTGCAGATTATTGCCACGGCGCTTGAGACTATACACGCCAAAGATGTAATTGAATACCTTAAAAACTACTGCACCCAAAATGCCGTTGAAACCTTTGTGGTAGGCAAGCCCCGGCAAATGGACGGCAGTGCATCGGAATCTGAAAAACAGATACAGGCGTTTATAAATGCACTGAAAAAAAACATCCCCCAAATACCCGTGGTGCGGTACGACGAGCGGTTTACATCAAAAATTGCCCAGCAATCGCTGATTGACTCGGGCGTGAAGAAAAAGCAGCGCCGCGAAAAGGG
The DNA here is from genome assembly GCA_035628715.1 of Bacteroidia bacterium. Classification (GTDB taxonomy): domain Bacteria; phylum Bacteroidota; class Bacteroidia; order UBA8524; family UBA8524; genus SB11. The sequence goes on along the minus strand of DASPJH010000620.1, from coordinate 2,777 downwards.
TGCTTTGGATACTGTGAGCGCTGTATTAATTTTGCAGGATTATTTAGCAAGTAAACGATGATACTACCCATATATGCCTATGGCGACCCTGTGCTGCGAAAAGAGGCCGAAGAAGTTTCTGAAGACTACCCCAACCTGAAAGAGCTTATTGCCAACATGTTTGAAACCATGTATGCCAGCAATGGCGTTGGCCTGGCTGCCCCGCAGGTGGGTCTTTCACTAAGGCTTTTCGTGGTGGATGCAGGTTCCATGCTGGAGGATGAGGAAGATTCGCCCATTAAAGAGTTTAAAAAAGCATTTATTAACCCTTATATCATTGAAGAGTCAGGCAAGAAGTGGGATTTTGAGGAAGGCTGCCTGAGTATTCCTTTTATCCGGGAAAATGTTTCGCGCCAGCCCAAAATAACACTGGAGTACCAGGACGAAGATTTTAACTGGCACGAGGAAGTGTTTGACGGTATTGTGGCCCGCATTATCCAGCACGAGCACGACCATATTGAGGGTAAATTATTTATTGACCACATTAATCCCCTGAAACGCCGCCTGCTGAAAGGTAAACTTAACGACATCAGCGCCGGTAAGGTGCATACAGAGTATAGGATGCGGTTTCCTAAGAAATAGCTATTGGCTTTTAGCTGTTGGTCTTAGAACAGGACGCAGGCTTAAAGGCTAATGACTAAAAGCTATATAATAACAAACGTTCTCGGTTTCAGCATGTACTCAAATACAATAGTACCGCCTTCTTCTGTGGCGGCAGATAAATTAGCCTTATAAAACCGGGTAATCCGCATATCCACCTTACCATTCAGCTTATTCAGCACACTGGCGGGTATCAGCAGCTTTCCATCAGTACTAAGGGTATTCACCACAAAAGTTTCTGATTTTACTGAATCGGCCAGGTACACATTAATAGTTTCACCGGGGTTTAAACCGGCGGTTTTAAAAGTGAACATCAGTGGCATGCCTTTTTCCAGCGTTTCAGGCAGGCCACCCATCAGCACGGCGTTAAACCGTACGCTGTTGATGTAATTTTTCCCTTCGGTATCTTTAAACTCAAATTTACAATCAAGGCCGTTGGGCAGCACCTGGCGGAAATAACTTTCATACCATGCGCCGCCAATAATACTGTTGCGGGCTTCCATGGGTTGCCCGTTAAATGTTACCGAGCTGGGCGCAGTAAGTACCAGCGTAGTGCCATTGCTGCCCCCAAAACGAAACGCGGCCGATGCCTGGGTTTCGTTGGTTTCTTCGTTATACCGCACGGCATAGCTCTGGTAAATAGTATGTTGGTTTACATCGCCTGAATTGGCTACCTCGTTGGATTTACAACCAGCCAGCACCACCAGCAGCAACAAAATATAAACAGGTTTCATACAGGTTAATATCCCGCAAAATAGAAAAGGTAAACTAAAGTTTTTCAGAGTCTGGTGAAAGCAGGTATGAAACCTGCTTTGTGAATTATGCCAGTAAGTTCACAGCACGGGATTTCATATCATTAGTGTTCGAAACCTTTTTGCAGGCCATCCCCGGGCTGAAGCCGCGGGGTTACTGAATGGACGTGGTTAATCATAGCAACTTTGCATACCACAAATGAAAGGTTGGCGACTAAACCAATTATCACCAGTCGTTGCATCCTCATTCAGTAACCCGTTGCTTTAGCTGCGGGGTAAAGGAAACTTAGCGACATTGCCACCAGAGGGTAGGGGTAAATACCTGCGTTTTCGCAATTAGTAAAGCCCTGGTTATCAACGAATACTGTATTAATGATGTTTCGAACACTAATGATATCAAATCTCATGCGAAAGTTAATAAGCCCCATTCCTTCTCCTCAAAAACCACTCAGTGGCAAGCAGGGCCAGCAGTACAAAAAACACCCATTTAAGGTTGATAATATCCCTGAAGGCGGTTTGCATATAGCTTACCGGCTTAATATCCTCGCGTTTTTTAATCAGGTCTGCCAGTTTCTCCATTTCCCGGGGGTATACCATAGCGCCGCCGTTTTTAGCAGCCAGGCTTTGCATTACCTGGTGGTCGGCCACGGTTTGCAACAGCTCTACCTGCAGGGGCACCACCGTAAACTTGCCGTTAATCACCTCATCCCGCAAGCCTACTTTCACAGTGGCTTTAAATGAGTACACCCCGGCCGGAAAATACCCCGCATTGAGCGAGTAGGCATTGGCGCCCTTACCAAACGTATAGGTAAAAGTTTTACCCCCGGCATTTTTAATCTCCATTTTCACATCGGGCTCGGTAATGGCCTCGTAGCTCTCGTTGTATACCTGGGCATCAAAAACCACCTTCTCATTTTCATTAAAGGTATTTTTCTGGGCATTCACCCTGAATTTACGGGTATCATTTTTGGCCGACAGGTACTGTATGGTTTTGGTCATCAGTTCATTGGCGGCATCGTGGTTTTTATTCCGTTCAAAATTATGCAGCCTCCAGCGCCAAAAACCCTCGCCCAGCAGCACCCCGGTGCGGCGGTCGGTGTTTTGGCCAAAGTACAGCAGGGGCTGTTCGGTTTTAACCGCGCCAATCTGCTGGTACAACAGGGTGTTTGCGGCCGCTGTAGCGCTGTAATTTCCAAACGGCGACTTTACCGGCGGAAAAAACCGCAGCATATTCCGGGTTTCTTCCGACAGGGTAAATAAAGAAAAAGCCTCGTTATACAGGGGCAGCACATCGTTAATATTATTACGGTAGTTAGAAATGGTAACACCTGTACCCATGTCGTTAAAATCAGGCACCACGGTTTGCGAGCCAATTATCATTAAAAA
>DASPJH010000619.1:0-6961 GCA_035628715.1 Bacteroidia bacterium | reverse complement strand
AACAGCTAACCTCGGCCAAACGGGACGAGTTAAGGGTAATTATTGAGAATGAAGCCCTTTCCTGGTCGGTTGGTGTTTGTACGGTAGAAGAAATTGACGAGATAAATATCCTGCAGGCATCTGTAAGGGCTATGCACAAGGCGCTGGCCAACCTCAATCCTTGTCCTGAGTTTATAGTGGTGGACGGTAATTATTTTAAGCCTTACGGCCAGGTAAAACACCAAACCATTGTTGAAGGCGACGGCCTGTATATGAATATTGCGGCGGCATCCATACTTGCCAAAACCCACCGTGATGAATACATGCGCAACTTAGCGGACGAGTTTCCCCATTTTGCATGGCACTCCAACAAGGGCTATGCTACCGAAATACACCGCACCATGCTGCTGGAGCACGGGCCAACCCCTCACCACCGTAAAAGCTTTAAGCTAAAAGAGGCGCAACTGAGTATATTTGAGTGATGCAATGTATGGCTGTGACCCGCTGGCCGTCATTCCCACGGAGGCGGGAATCTGTTGTTTTTCACAAAGCCGCTAAGCCGCAAAGAGAATTTACTTTAATTGAAGGGGGATATTTAATTGAAGCCAAGAGTAATTAGAAAAATGAGGTTTAAAGACCTTCCGTTGTGGGGTTAGTCTGTTTTTGTACAAGTATAGTTGTAGCTGGAATTATTTATCAATTTTTCCCTGATGAAAATTTAATATATTTAATATTTATTATCATATTTTCAGCTGGATGTATTTATTTTTATTTATGTTTTAAAAGCGGATATATTATACAGGACGATGGGATTGAGGAATACGGGCACTTTATTAAACGTCCATTCTATAAGTGGGATGAGATAGAAACTGTTGAAGTTTTTTATATTTCCAATAAACCACACCATATTGTTGTTTCGCCTTTAGGTGCTGGAGACGGAGAGTTTGGTGAACCATACGAAAAGCTGCATTTACTATATAGTAAAGAGTTATATAGTTTACTGCTTTCGAAGATTAAAAAGGGGCACGAAAACTGAAACAAAAAAAGTGCTCATTTGTCGAGAACTTATAGCTTTCAATCCTTTTCATACAGTTATTTATTATCTTGCCATTATGACCCAACAATATTCCCATCTTTCGCTCCGTTTTAAACAGGATTTATGGATTTGGTTGCTGCTGGCAACCCTGGTTTCTGTGGGTTTAGCAGCAGTTGAGTACTTCTTTTATACGTTGGAGGTAAAAGATTTGCAGCACCTGTTAACTCCTTTTGGCTGGGTATTACTTAGCTTCTGGTTTATGTCGTTTGACATGGTAAAAATCTCCGACAAAACCATCGGGTCCTATGGCTTTTTTCATGTGGAACGAAAGCTGGACTGGGAAGCAATCCGGCAGGTGACTGTAATTGATATGTGAGGCAAGGAGGTTAAGCCCGGCCAGCCATTACCTAAACGGTTTGGCACCATTTATCTTTCTTCATCCGAAGAAAAAATATCCAGGCGTAAGCCCAATGATAAAAGTTTTGTAAGTATTCCCTTCAGGAAAGATATTTATAAATTAATCCGGGAAAAAATAAGTGTTGGATAATTAGGGTTTAATAAAAAGGTTCCCTTTAAGTCTAAATTAGAAAATATAAGCTTCCTAAATTCGTTTGGAAATGATAACGATTATGGCTCACTCTGCTCTTGCAGGCACAGTGTCCTGTGCGGGCGGATCGGGGATATAGCTTGCAATCACCTCGCCCATTATGGTTATCTGGTGGTATTGCTCAGGGTCGTTGGATTTTATCTGGAGCATTTTAGAGAAAAGCCCCGGGTGGTTTTCAGAATTATAAGCTACCGTCACCTTACCTGTTTTACCGGGCATAATAGGCTCAATGGTAAAAGTGGGATTGGTACAGCCGCACGGGCGGCTTACTTTTTCAATTACCAGCGGCTGGTTGCCAGTATTGGTAACCGTAAATGTAAAGGTTTTAACTGCGCCCTCTTTAAATTTTCCAAAATCATGGGCGGTAGTATCCAGTGAAAGTTTTGGCTGCGCGCACACAACGGCAGCAATCAGTATAAATAAACTGGTAAAAATGTGCTTCATAGGTTACAGGTTAGCTGAGTTTTTATTTTTTTGCCCTTTCCACTATCGTGGCTGTAAGGTATAGGTATTCTATGCTGTTTTCGGCATTGGATTTAACGGTAAACGCTTTGGATACATAGCCGTAAGAATCTTTTTTGGGCCTGAACAATACTTTTATCTCGCCCTTCGACCCCGGTTGTATGGCCTCTTTGCTGAATTCGGCCACCTGGCAGCTGCAGCTGGTTTCAACATTATTTATTACCAGGGGCGCTGTGCCCGTATTGGTAAAGGTAAATGTATGCTGATACTCTTCTCCCGGAAACACATTTCCCAGCTTGTGGGTGGTTTTATCAAACGAGATTTTAGCTTTGTTTTCTGCCGGGGCAAGAGCCATAAACAGCAGTTGCACCCAAATTACCAGTTGTACCATATTCCTTAAATTAAAAAGCCCTTGCTGAAATAACTTTCACACAAGGGCCTATATGAAAAACAACGTTACTTTATTATTTGTTTGGGTTTACCACCGGCGGCTGAGGCTCAGCAGCTGCCTCAACAACGTTACCTTTAATGGTAAGTGATGCCTGGCCGGCATTAGAGCTAACTGTTACCGATTTGGTAAAGTTTCCGGGTGATGCAGCATTAAAAGTTACTTTAATTACACCGGTTTTACCAGGCATAATCGGGTCTTTAGTGTAGTCGGGAACAGTACAGCCGCATGATGCAGTGGCGCTGTTGATTACAAGAGGTGCGTTTCCTGTATTGGTAAAGGTAAATTCGTGAGTTACCGGTACGTTCCTGGTAATGTTACCAAAATCAAAGGTTGATTCACGGAATTTAATCTGGGGGCCATCGGTAGACGTGCCATTGGCCACTTGCGCATTAACTGCAAATACGCTGATCAGCGCAAATGATAATGTTAGTAATAACTTTTTCATTGGGTTTGTGTGTTTTTGTGTTTAGTTTTTCAAATTTTATTCCAAAATTCCAACAGTTCAAGTCTTTTCTACGAAATATGCAAAAATCTGAGAATTTAACTCCCGGCCAGGCATGGATAAAAATACAAAAGTACTGTGCCTACCAGGAGCGCTGCCACGCGGAAGTTAAGGAAAAACTGTACAGTTACGGACTTCATCCAAATGATGTTGAACAATTAACTACCCGGCTGATTGAAGAAAATTTTTTGAACGAGGAGCGCTTTGCCAAAGCATTTGCAGGCGGCAAATTCAGAACGAAAAAATGGGGCCGGGTGAAAATTAAGCTGGAACTGAAGTCCAGAAAAATATCTGACTACTGCATCAAACAGGGAATGAAAGAAATAGATAATGTACTGTATTTTGAACAAATGAAAAAAATAATGGACAAACGGTGGGAGGAAATGCGGAAGGAAAAAAATATGGGGCTGCGTAAACATAAAACAAGCTCGTACCTTATTGCTAAAGGGTACGAGCCTGATATAGTATGGGATTACCTGAGGGAGCTGGCTGCCGGCTAAACCGTCATTCCCGCTTTAGGCGGGAATCCGTTAGTTAGCCATAGATTCCCGCCTGAAGCGGGAATGACGGGAACCAGTATTATCCCAGGTATGATTTCAAAATTTTGCTCTTGGATGACTTACGCAGGCGGCGAAGCGCTTTTTCTTTGATCTGGCGCACGCGCTCGCGGGTAAGGCCTACTTTCTCGCTGATATCTTCCAGCGTATGGGCTGGGCCGCCATCAAGGCCGTAGTAGTATTTCAGTACATCGCGTTCTTTCTCTGACAAGGTAGAGATAACACGGTTGATCTCTTTCTGCAGCGATTCGTTGATCAGGTGCAAGTCAGGGTGAGGCTCGTCGTTATTATCCAGCACGCCCAGCAGGGTGTTATCTTCACCTTCAGCCAAAGGAGCGTCAATAGATAGGTGACGTCCGCTGGTACGCAGTGCGTTCTCAACTTCTGCTGTCGGAATTTCAAGGGCATTGGCAATCTCTTCGGCAGTGGGCTCACGTTCCAGTTTTTGTTCCAGTTCAGCAGCAATATTACCGATACGGCCTATTGAACCTACCTTGTTAAGGGGAAGGCGTACAATACGGCTTTGGTCGGCCAGTGCCTGCAAAATAGACTGGCGAATCCACCATACGGCATAAGAGATAAATTTAAAACCGCGGGTTTCATCAAAGCGTTTGGCCGCTTTAATAAGGCCCAGGTTACCTTCGTTAATAAGGTCGCCCAGTGTAAGCCCCTGGTTTTGATATTGTTTTGACACAGACACCACAAAACGTAAGTTGGCATTCACCAGCTTTTCCAAAGCAACCTGGTCTCCTTCGCGGATGCGGCGGGCGAGCTCTACCTCTTCCTGCGCATCAATCATGGGAACCTTGCTTATTTCGTTCAGATATTTATCGAGCGATTTGTTTTCACGGTTTGTGAACTGTTTACTGATTTTGAGTTGTCTCATTTATAATGCCTAAAGATTATTTAAACGGTTAGTTTGTGTTTGGAATATACAGTATAAACCCGAACATCCAAAAAAGTTTGCAAATATCGTAAATTTAATGAGTAATAGCAATAACTATGCTAAAACACTATATGCAATATAAGCGCTGAGGTATGCCAGCACCCCTAAATATGTAAACTGCAGCAGGGGAAGTTTATAGCTGCCGGTTTCTTTATACAATACGGCGGCTGTGCTAACGCACTGCAATGCAAAGGCGTAAAACAACATCAAAGAAAATGCCACGGCCAGGCTAAATACCGGCTTGCCTGTAACCGGGTTACGCTCAGCAGATAATCTTTCTTTCAGGGTTTCCATATTATCCGCATCCGATTGCAGGCCATACAGCGTGGCCATGGTGCCTACAAACACCTCGCGGGCGGCAAAAGAGGTAATCAGGGCAATGCCTATTTTCCAGTCGTAGCCCAGCGGGCGTATGGCGGGCTCAATAAACCGGCCTATCTCACCCGCATACGATGCTTGCAGCTTTTCGGCCTGTATGGCATCTTCTTTTTCGCTGTCTGAAAGGGAAGAAGCGGCGTATTCCTGTTCTATCCGCTCAAAACGGTTGCCGGGGGCGAAAGAAGCCAGTCCCCATAAAATTATAGACACCGGAACTATCACCATACCAGCCCGGTATACAAAGGTGGCCGATTTTAAATACATCACTTTGGCAATATTGCGCCAGCGGGGAGATTGGTAATCGGGCAGCTCCATTACAAAATAGCGGTTCCCTTTTTCTTTCATCACCAGTTTAAATACCAGCGCCACCAAAAAGGCCATCACCACCCCCAGCAGGTACATGCCCAGCAGCGCCAGTGCCTGGTAGCTGAAAATGAACCAGCCCCCCTCAGCAGGAACGATGAACGAAATAAGCAGTATATACACCGGCAACCTGGCCGAGCAGCTGATAATGGGTATTACCAGCATGGTAATGAGGCGGTCTTTTTTGTTTTCAATATTCCGGGCGGCCATAATTGCGGGAATGGCGCAGGCGGCCCCGCTAAGCAGCGGCACCACCGATTTACCGCTCAGCCCCACCTTGCTCATCAACCGGTCGGATATAAACGCCACGCGGGCCATATAGCCGGTTTCTTCCATCAGTGAAAGAAAGAAAAACAACAGCATAATCTGCGGGATAAATATCACTACCCCGCCAAGTCCCGGCAAAACACCGTTTACCAAAAGGTTGGCAAACCTGTTTGCAGGCAGCACATCGCCCAGCCACCCACTCAGAGCTGAAAAACCCATGTCTATCCAGTCCATAGGGTAAGCGGCAACGGTAAATACGGCCTCAAACACCAGCGTCATTACCGCCAGAAATACCAGCGGGCCTGCCACCCTGTTCAGCAGTATCCTGTCAATATTGCGCGAAGTTTCGCGGTTTTTTACCGTTTTTATTTTGGATGATATATGCCGGGTAAGCTTCTCTACCGTGCGGGCCCTTTCCTCCAGTTCAGCCACCTGTATGTCCTCAGCGCCGGTAAGTTTGCCGTTGTTTACCAGTTCTATGTAGGCGGCAAATAATGTTTCCACCGGGCGGCCTTCCATCAGTTCGGCTATTTCATGGTGAACTACCGGAGGAACTTTCCAGAATACCCTTGACGAAGACCGTGCCTGCGCAATTGCTTTCTTCAACGCTTCAAAACCTGTGTTTTTCCGGGCGCTGATAAGCACGGTTTTTACGCCGAGAGTATTTTCAATTTCGGCGGCTATGTTAACTGCTATACCCTTTTCCCCAAGGTCGGATTTGTTGATGGCCAGCACCAGGGGAATTTTTAAATCGGATAACTGGGTAAACAGCAGCAGGTTGCGCTGTAGCTGGCTGTAATCGGCAATGTAGACCATCACATCCGGCCGCTCAGAATTTTGCGATTGTGTAAATGCCGAAGCGCTTATCCGCTCGTCTTCCGACTTCGGAAACAGGCTATAAAGCCCCGGAAAATCGGTTATCTTCCACTCCTGCCCTTCGTAGGTAATAGTTTCGCTCACCTTTTCCACCGTTACCCCGGCAAAATTGCCCACCTTTTGGTCGGTACCGGCAAGGCGGTTAAACACAGATGTCTTCCCGCTGTTAGGGTTTCCGGCAAGAGCGATGGTAAGAGTAGCGTTCAAATAAGTGAAATTTTTACAGTACCGGCTTCCTTTTTCCGCATGCTCACTTTCACGCCTGAAACATCCACGGCAATAGGGTCGCCCAGCGGCGAAACGGCATACAGTTCCACCGTAGCGCCCGGCACCACGCCCATTTCCATAAATTTCAGCGCCATCAAATGGTCAATAAACCCTTCAACAACAGCCCTCTGGCCCGGTTTCAGTTCAGCAAGCACCATACGGCAAAAACAGCCGCAATTTAGACGGATTTTAAATAAGTTGGGAAGGATATAATCGGGATATACATCATTGCTATTTATCGCATTCGTAGCAACGTACTTCGTAGCCTTT
>DASPJH010000618.1:0-2615 GCA_035628715.1 Bacteroidia bacterium | reverse complement strand
TAAAAAAGACGGTATTGAGGTGGAACTGGATGGTAAACTTACCAGTATCGCCATTGAAGTGATACCTTTTAAAGACGAAGACGAGGATAACTACTTGGTGGTATTTAAAGAAACTCCTCTCGCTGCGGCCCTGCCCGCCAGTAAAAGTTCGGCCGCCCGGATAAAACAGCTGGAACAGGAGCTGATAGCCGCACGTGAGGATATGCGTTCGGTTATAGAGGAACAGGAAAGAGTGACCGAAGAGTTGCAGTCGGCCAACGAGGAGATTGTTTCCAGCAATGAGGAATTGCAAAGCATTAACGAAGAACTGGAAACCTCTAAGGAGGAACTGGAATCGGGCAACGAGGAGCTGATGACCATTAACCATGAGCTGCAAACACGTAACAACCAGCTTGCCGAGGCCCAGGAATATGCTGAGGCTATATTTTCAACTATACGGGAGGCAGTAATAGTACTGGACGGCGACTTGCGGGTAAAAAGTGCCAACAGCGCTTTTTATTCTATTTTCAATGTATTTGAAAATGAAACGGTGGGCAGGAAGATATATGAGCTGGGTAATGGCCAGTGGAATATTCCTCCGTTGCGAAAACTGATGGAAGATGTTATTCCCAAAAATGCATTAATCACCGGTTATGAAGTACGGCACACGTTCCCTGATATCGGTTACAAGGTAATGCGGCTCAATGCCCGCAGGGTAATACATATAACCCACCGGCAGCTGTTTATACTGCTTTCTGTTCAGGATATAACCGAGCATGAAACAGCCCTTGAAATAATTAAAAACCGCGAAATTATTTTCAGGGAAATGGCCAATAATGCACCTGTAATGATTTGGGTGGCCGATAAAACCAGGAACCGCAATTTCTTTAACAGTACCTGGCTGGAATATACAGGTAAAACGATGGAGCAGGAAGCAGGTACGGGCTGGAAGGACGGAATTCATGAAGAGGATATAAAAGGTTTTCTGCATGCTTACATTGAAAATTTTGAAGCCAGGAAACCTTTTCACCTGGAATACCGGCTGAGAAGAAACGATGGGGAATACCGCTGGGTGCTGGACAACGGTAAACCAACCTTTGATTTGAACGGCGAGTTTACCGGGTTTACAGGTTCATGTACTGAAATACACGACCGCCGGTTATTGTACCAGGAACTGGAGAAAAAAGTACAGGAACGTACCAGCGATTTGAAGGAAGCTAATGATAGCCTGGAACGCTCTAACAGCGAGCTTCAGCAGTTTGCTTATGTAGCCAGCCATGATTTGCAGGAACCTTTGCGGAAAATAGTAACCTTTAGTGACCGGTTGAAAGAGAAATACTCGGAAGCGTTGCCAACGGAAGCAAAAGATTATGTGGGCAGAATTATTACCAGCGCGCAACGGATGACAGGCCTGATTGACGACCTGCTGAATTTTTCGAAAGTAATAAAGCTGGACGACCAGTTTAAAAAGGCAGATTTGAATGCTATTATCAGGAACCTGAAACGGGAATTTGAAGTCAGCATCAGTCAAAAAAATGCTAAAGTAACAGCAGATAAACTACCGGTTATTAATGCTATACCTGTACAGATAAACCAATTGTTTTATAACCTTATTGGTAATGCATTGAAGTTTGCAACGGATGAAAAGCCACCTGAAATAAGTATCACCGTTCAATTACCCGGGGCTGAAATGCTGGATAAGTTCAACCTGAAAAAATACAGTAAGTATTACGAAATAATTGTGAAGGATAATGGTATTGGTTTTTCACAGGAATATGCCGAGCAAATATTTGTTATTTTTCAGCGGCTGAACGAACGCAAACAATACCCCGGAACCGGTATAGGGCTTGCCTTGTGCCGTAAAATAGTGAACTACCACGATGGGGCCATTTTTTCCCGGTCAAGAGAGGGAGATGGGGCAGAATTCCATATTATTTTGCCGGACAGAAAGGAAAAACAACTTCCGGTTAATTAAACATAAACCTTACCGAAGATAATTTTAACGGTTTAAAGTGGTAAAGGTTATACCATTATTTAAATACAGGTAGTAGAAATTATAGCCTATTTTTGTTTGTATGGTATCAATAACAGAATTCAGGGAAATGGCTCTGTCTTTTCCAAATACTGAGGAACACCCGCATTTTGACCGTGCAGCATTTAAAGTTACCGGCAAGCGCATTTTTACTACGTTGCATGAGCCGTCAAATTCGGCCAATCTTATGTTTGCGCCCGAAATTCAATCGGCATTCTCCGGAGCTGAAGACGGCGCTATGTACCCCGTTCCCAACAAATGGGGCTTGAAGGGGGCTACTACCGTAGAATTAAAAAAAGCTTCCAAAGAGCTGGTAATGGCTGCTTTGGAAGCTGCTTATAACGAGGTTGTTAATTCGTCTAAAAAGAAGAAATAATTATAACCGTTTATTGAACTATAATTTTATGGGTAGTGCCTGTGCCGTTGGCTGCTTCGGTTTGTATAATATATACGCCGGGCTTACTATCTGCAGGAAGAGTAACAACAGCAGTAGTGCTTTCAGCAGCGCCCGAAGTATAAACTACTTCACCCAGTATATTTATAACTGAAATTTTAGCCACCGGCTGGTCTAACGTAACAGTAAATTGTCCATTGGATGGGTTGG
>DASPJH010000617.1:0-5034 GCA_035628715.1 Bacteroidia bacterium | reverse complement strand
CAACTACCACAAATACCCGCAAGGATGGCACTTACCAGAATTATGTAGATTTCTGGAAACAACCTAAATTCAACGACCAATACTGGGATACCGGAACATCTATAAACAATAGCTGGACATGGAATACCATTGTTACCAAGTTTAACCGCACAGGTAATGAAATTGAAAACGTAGATGCATTAAAGATATACTCCACGGCATTATTTGGTTACGGTAATTCAATTGTTAAAGCGGTAGCCAATAATTCCAAGCACCGGCAGGCGGCTTTTGATGGCTTTGAGGATTACTCAACAATTTCAGAAGATGAAGACCACTTCAGCTACATTGAGTTTAAAGACAGTTTAACAGATAGGGTTTCACATACAGGTTTGTATTCTATCCGTATTTCGCCACACCAAACAAGGTCTGTTACCAAGGGAATTTTATACCATGAGGAAATAGCGGGCTGTTATCCCGATACTTCAGAAAACCATTATGTAATTAAACCTACGGAAATCCTTGAGCAGTTTTCACCCGATTCAGGGGATTATATTATTTCCTGCTGGGTAAAAGACAGCATCGAGTATAACGGGCTACCTCAGTTGCAGGACAGCATTTTTGTGTCTGTCAGCGTGAGTTCCGGCATGGGCGCCTTCTACACTTTTACCCCTAAAGGGCCTGTAATTAATGGATGGCAACGGTTTGAAGGCAAGTTCCATGTGCCGGAAAATGCTATATGTATAAACGTGGCATTAAATACTGGAAACCAGGTGGCATATTTTGATGACTTGCGTATCCACCCCTGGCAGGCAAACATGAAAAGTTTTGTATACAACCCGCGCACACTAAGGCTGGTGGCCGAACTGGACGAGAATAACTACGCAACCTTCTATGAATACGATGAAGAAGGCCGGCTGGTCAGGATTAAGCGTGAAACTGAAAGAGGTATTGTTACCCTACAGGAATCAAGAACAGGTTTAAAAATTAATAATGATTAATTATTCAAACTTAATTAGTCTCCAATGAAAAAATTTATTTTAAGTATAGTCGTCCTTTTGATGGGTGTCTGCTGCACACAAGCACAGGATATAAAGGTTTCATTTACAAAGTTGAACGACCATTTCTCCAGCCTTAACAAAGTTAGTTACTCCATTTCATACGCCTACTACCAAAAAACCTCGGATAAAAAGCCGCTGGAAACCTCGACGGGGCAGTTTAAAAGGTTGAATAATAATTTTTATTCCAAAATTGGGGATGTGGAGTTAATCATTAACGAAAAGTATAAGGTCGTAATAGATAATGACACCAAACACGTAGTAGTAGAGGAAAGGCAACAAGCGAACGCCTCTGAAATGTTTATGGTCAACCTGGATTCTGCATTGGCATTGTGCAGTAAAATCAGTTCGAAAGCAACTGCCACCCAGGAGACTTTCAGCTTGTTTTTTGATAGTGCACGGTATGATTACACACAGGTGGATGTAGTAATTAATAAAAACACCAGTTTCATTGATAAGCTGGTTATTTACATGGTTGCAACGGATTATGAAACTAACGCTGTATCCTACCCGAAACTTGAAATTTCTCTTTTTAACTACACGACTTCCCCCATTATAACTGAGGGCTTTTTTTCAGAAACCAATTACGTAAGCATTGACACCGAGGGCAATGTCAGCTTAAATAAAAAATATTCCGCATACAGGTTATTAAATACTAAAGTTTCTAAAAAATAACTTTTTATGAAAAACATTTTTGCATTTGCTTTATTACTTTGTTCCTTTGGATTGAAAGCAGGGTTAGAACCCGTATTGTCTGCAAAACGCCAGGGAACAATGATTGATGTTGACAGTACCATTACTGTTACTGACGATAAATTTACCTGTATTGCGGCCAATAACTGTTCGCCTAAATTTCGAACCCCGGTTTTAGAAAATGCAGTTATTTTGGGAATAGATAACGATGAAAATACCTGCTATCCATCATTTACTTTTTCTATAACACTGGAACTGTCTAAAAAAGCTTTAAAAAGCCCCGGGACTACAGAAAAAGATACCATAACACTATACCTGGAATGGGATCCCACAGCAGGTATAATTACAAAAGATAAGCACATCTACCGGACCGAAGGGTATATTGAGATAACATCCAAAGTATTAAGCTATACTTCATCACTTTTGGGTAATGTGGTTCCCGGCAATATTTATATTGAAAATATTATTAATAAAGAACGTTATTATGGTTTGGATTATACCGGGACAAGTATATCCATAAGCAGTATTACATCCGGCCAGCAGGATGAACTTACGGTAAGCTGGGCACCTGTTTCGGGTGCGGAGGAGTACGATTTGGAATGGCTGTATATGGATGATTTCGGGGACTATGTTCCAGGCTCAGGAACTACTTATAAAGCCGCTTCATCTATTCCAATTGATTTTAGATTCGACGCCACCGGCGTTACTGTAAAAGGAACATCCCACACCATTAAAAACCTTTACCAGCACGGTTATTTATTGTTCCGGGTACGGTTTGTTGGAAGAGATACTGTAACCTATCTTCAACGGCTGGAAAGCCGGTGGTCTTCCCATTCTTTCGGCAGTACCGTATCAACTTTTGGAACCAATAATGTTGACCGCTACCAAATAACTACCAATCATGAAGACACATTAAACTGGCAATGGACAACTTCGTTTGCCGAAGAAGGAAAATCAAAGACGGTGATCAGCTATTTTGACGGCAGTTTGCGTAGCCGCCAAATGGTAACCTATACAAATACAGACCAGCTTACCATAGTGGCTGAAAGTTTTTACGACCATGTGGGAAGAAAAGCAGTGGATGCCTTACCTGTTCCTACAGATGAATCAATTATTAAATTTTACCGTAATTTTAACTTAAGTTCTTATAGCCAAAAGACATATAGCTGGAAAGATTTTGATACCTCCCAAACAGTATTATCCTGCAATAACAATTTAACCGGGATGGATACCTCTTCCGGTGCTTCGCGCTATTACTCGCACAATAACCCAGATAAAAGCCTTTACCAGGCCTATGTGCCGGATGCTAAGATGTACCCTTTTGTACAGGTTGAATTTATGCCGGATAATACGGGCAGAATCCGGAAACAAAGTGGCGTGGGCTATGACCACAGGATGGGAAGCGGCCACGAGACCCAATATTTTTACGGTAAACCCACCCAGCAGGAACTGGATATGCTCTTTGGGGTTGAGGTGGGCGACTTTAACCGCTATAAAAAGAATATGGTGGTTGACCCCAACGGTTCTATCAGCGTTTCATACATGAACCCTGCGGGAAAAGTAATAGCCACCGCTTTAGCTGGGGAAAACCCATCCAATTTGGCTGTTTTGCCAGCCGATACAAACAGGCAGCGAATAGTAGAGCAATTAGAGCAATCTATTCCGGAAGTTGACAGCACAGGGATGAAAATTTCTTTAACCCATGACTTGTTGCTTTCCAGCCCGGCACAAGTGGATTTTGATTATGGGATTAATAAGAATACCCTTCAAATGTCTTGCGCCAATATTTGTTTTGATTGCATTTATGATTTGAAATTCACGGTAACTGATATATGCGGAAACCTGCTGCACGATACAACGTTCATTGGCATTAAACCGCTGGATACTCTTTGTGGTAATGATACTTTCAGCCATTCGTTTTCATTGGCACTGGATAAGGGCAGCTACCGGGTGCACAAGGAGCTTTCTATAAACCTGGAAGCATTGGAATATTATGAAGAAGTATATGTACGCAATAACATCTGCGCCCGGACGCTACAGGAAGTTTACGACAGCATAGAAAATGAAATAGACTACACCGAGTGCGAAAACTCCTGCGATAAGTGCCTTGGCCGGCTGGGCAGTCTAAATGATTATAAAACCAGCCGTTTTGACGACTTGGATACCAACGGGCTGGATATTGATTCGCTTATAACGGAATTTGAAAAAGAGTATACGTACTACAAAGAAAAATGTGAAGAAATGTGCGACACCCCTTCCACCTGCGAATCCGACTACGCAAGGTTGTTACAGGATGTAGCACCCGGTGGGCAATACGCTATGTATGTAAATACAGATTCTACAGGCTTTTTGGTAACAGATCAGCTTTCATTTTTAGACTCGACCGTTAATAACACGTTTGCTAATTATTATTCATGGCCAAGGGACTGGCGAAACGATAGTCTCAAGTATTATAACAGTGAAGGAGGATTGGATTCGGTATGGTTTGACAGCGCATGGCGAAGACCGAACGATTTACCTGACAGCATTTTTGTTCAATTATGGAAATCTGAATGGGCGCATACATTGGTAAAGCTCCACCCTGAATACTGTTACTACCAGTGGTGTATTTTAAACGAAGCGTCCAACAAGTTCGACTACAGGATGCAGTCAAAAGCCACCTGGACAATGGCCCAGAACGACAGCCTTTTTGACCCGTTGCTTATGGCTACAGGTACCTTCCCTAATTCAGCAGAAGACCCGTTTTTTAAGTCTGGGGGACTAGGGGATGGCTTTCAAACAGATATGCAAACTAAAATAACCAACTATGCCTCTGATGGAACAAATACTTATACCATGTGGCAGGCTGCCGCTATTGCCACTTTCTGCACATACGAAACGACTGCTTCAGGAGTTAGCTCATGCCTGGCTTCCAACCCGTTTGGCTCTGGCACCAATGATGAATTAATCAGCCAATGGTCATTTTTTAGAAGTTTTTATTTAAGCGAAAAACAACGCTTTAAGGAAAGCACAAGAGCCAGGTATGCAAGGCAAAACAATTGTTCAAATTGCTACATAGGGCATAACAGCCAGCCGCTTTTAAGTACATCCTGTACCACCGCTTTTACAATGGATAGCTTACGTGTAAAACAAAAACAATTCCCCTCTCTTAAAGAAATTACTTCAGTAAATCCTGATTCGGCATCTAATACCTCTATGCAGGAGGATGTAATTAAGCGTGCTGACCAGGAAACAAAAAGAAATGTAGCCATTTCCTGCCAGTCTCAATGCGAAAGCTACGCTCACCAATGGATGCTGGCATTAAAAA
>DASPJH010000616.1:0-3739 GCA_035628715.1 Bacteroidia bacterium | reverse complement strand
CAAAGCAAGCATAAAACCCGCGTGGTTATTGGCGGCAGTCACGGTAAAACCACTACCACGGCCATGGTGCTACACGTGCTGAAATATTTTAATGAAGATTTTGATTACCTGGTAGGCTCAGCCATTGAGGGGTTTGACCGGATGGTAAAAATATCAGCCGCCCCGCTGATAATACTGGAGGGAGATGAATACCTAACCTCTCCGCTTGACCCGCGGCCAAAATTCCTGGTATATCATGCCACACATGCACAGGTTACCGGCATTGCCTGGGACCATATAAATGTGTTCCCCACGTTTGACAGTTACCTGGATGCCTTTAAAACGTTTATAAACAACCTGCCCGATAAGGCCCCGCTGGCCTATTATGATGGCGATAAACACCTGGAAGCATTAACGGTACCCCATAAAACCCGGCTAAAGCTCCTTCCCTACCGCGCACTGCCGCATGAGGTGGAAAAAGGGACTACCTACCTGGTGGCAGCCGGCGAAAGAATAGCACTGAAAGTATTTGGCCTGCACAACCTGCAAAACATGGCCGGTGCTAAGCTTATATGCAATGAGCTGGGCATAAACGATACAGAGTTTTACGAAGCCATATCGCAGTTTGGCGGCACATCCCGCAGGCTGGAAAAAATACGGGAAGAAGGCAGTTTTATTGTTTTCAGGGATTTTGCCCACTCCCCTTCAAAAGTTAAAGCAACCGTACACGCCGTAAAGGCCCAGTATCCAAGCCGGAAGCTGTTGGCCTGTTTTGAGCTGCACACATTTAGCAGCCTTAACAAAGAGTTTATTGCCGAATACAACCAAACCCTTGCCGCTGCTGATGAAGCCATTGTATACTTTAACGAGCATGTGCTGGAACTGAAAAAAATGCCCTCCCTTGACACTAAAGAAGTAGCTACAGGGTTTGGCGGAAATGTAAAAGTTTATACCGACTCAACGGCTCTGTATGAGTATCTTAAATATCATTCTGCCGATGATACAGTGCTATTGCTGATGAGCTCAGGAAACTTTAATAATATGCCACTGGATTTTTAATAATTTAATCTCCAAACGTGATATTTTTTAAAACATGTCATGTTTAACGGGGGTGTTTTAACCTGTAAACTAATTTCTACAAAAAAAAATTAATAAAAATTATGAAGCTGATTTTTACCATTTTGTTGTCATTATCGTTGCTGTCACTGGCTGCACAGCAGGAAAACGAAAACACTCTGAAGCAATATATGTTTGTAATGTACAGCAAAGGCCCTACTCGCACACATGATTCGGTTACATCGGCGCAGATACAGGTAAATCACCAGAAACACCTGGACAGTCTGGCAGCCCTTGGAGTTCTTATAGTAGCAGGGCCATTTGCAGGGGATAACGACTGGAGGGGAATTTTAATTTTTGATGTTGCCACTAAGGAACAGGCGGAAGCATATGTAAAAAAAGATCCTGCGGTATTGGCAGGCAGGCTCTCGTATACTATCATTCCGTGGTTTACGCAAAAGGGAGTGTGTTTTAAGTAGTCTTTTTATACCTAAGGCTTTTACACATTCAAAGTTTAAAACTTTTTCCTCCGGTATAATAAATATCAAAGAGTTATTAAATAACTTTGAGTTTTAAATACTGTCGATTCTATTATTTTATTGCTAACCATTACGGAGAAAAAAAATTATGCTTTCGCTTGAACAACACATTATGGATTGCAGCCGCACCCAGGCCGCCATATTTTGCTCCCTGCGCCAGGTTATCCTTTCCCTGTCACCCGAGGTGAAGGAAGAAATACAGGCAAACGGAGCCAAATACAAATATCACGGGATAGAATACAGTGTAAAAAATGTACCCTCGGGCACTGTTTTGTATGTAAAAAACAAAAAGGGCACTTTTAGCCAGGCGGCTGAAAAAACTTACCATTTTACATCGCACCGCGAAATTGATGCCGGCACCCTCATTTCATCGCTTACCAGCGCCGTTACGTCCCGGAGGGAACATGCTGATTACAGGTAAATCCACACTTACTTGTTTAAACAAATTATAATTTACGGGTTATCAATGCATAAAGTTATCTGTGTATAACTTTTGAAAAAGTGTACCACTTTTTTAAACATTTTTGCTCAAATTATAAAACTATGGGCAACTTTTCATACCTTTGTGATACATACAGCAGTGTATTACAAATGAAAACGCTAGAGCAATATATCCTGGAAATCGACTCGAAGCGGGCTGGTATATTCGGCTTTCTCCGCGAGTTGGTTCTATCATGCTCACCCCTTATCACCGAAGAACTTACTTTTGGCAAGCCCCATTATTATTATCACGGAAGGCTTTGTTATATCAATGCCCATACTACCGGTGTAGACCTTTGTTTCTGCAATGGCGCTGACATAAACGATCCGTTTGATATGTTACAGTCAAAAGAGCACGCCAACATAATGTGCATCACGTTTGACACGATAAAGGATGTGGAATACGATAAAATTCAATCGCTGCTTCTGCAGGCTCTTTTGCTGAATGAACTGAAAAGCGGCCGCAAACAGCCTGTTCCTGTATATTAAAAAAGGATTAGGTAACCCTCTGAAAACTTCTGTATCAATTGTATAAGCTATACGGCTGAATTTTCGTGTAAACTCTTATCAAAACTTCTTGGTAAATTCATAAAATTTTCCTAAAATTGCGCCCCCCCGAAGGAGGACTTTAAATTTGACAGAAGAAAACAAATCAAACGAAACGCAACCACAGGCAGACGTGTCTGCCCCTGTTGCAAAAAGCCACTCTACCCCATCTCAAGCCAAACCCGGCGATGATTTTGACTGGAGTATCGACGACCAGGGCTTTGGTAGCTACAGCGCTACTGAACGCCAGAAAATGGAAAACCTTTACACAGAAACCCTTAGCCAGCTAAACGAAGGTGAACTGGTAAAAGGTAGCGTTGTGGGAATTACCGACAAAGACATTGTGCTGAACATCGGTTTTAAATCAGACGGACTTATTGCCCGCACTGAATTCCGCGACATGCCCGACATTAAAGTGGGCGACTCTGTAGAAGTATTGCTGGAAACAAAAGAAGACAAAAACGGCCAGCTGGTACTATCCCGCAAAAAAGCCATCTCTGAAAGGGCTTGGGAAAACATTATCAAAGCCCACGAAAACGATGAAATCGTTACCGGCTACATTAAATCGCGCACTAAAGGCGGTTTGGTGGTAGATGTGATGGGTATGGATGCGTTTCTTCCCGGTTCGCAGATTGACATTAAACCCATACGCGATTACGACGTGTATGTAGGACAAAATATGCAGTTTAAAGTGGTGAAAATTAACCAGGTGTTCAAAAACGTGGTGATTTCTCACAAGGCCCTGATTGAGGATGATATTGAAGCACAAAAATCAGATATCCTTTCAAGGCTGGAAAAAGGCCAGGTACTGGAAGGTGTTGTGAAAAACATGACCTCTTTCGGTGTGTTCATCGACCTTGGCGGTGTGGACGGCCTGCTGCACATTACCGATATTTCATGGGGACGTATCAACCACCCCGAAGAAGTATTGCAGCTTGATCAGAAAATCAATGTTGTTGTACTTGACTTTGACGACGACAAAAAACGTATATCACTCGGCCTGAAACAACTTCAGTCGCACCCATGGGATAATCTTCCCGAAGAAATCCAGGTGGGCGCTAAAGTTAAAGGTAAGATTGTTACCGTGGCTGATTACGGCGCATTCCTTGAAATCGTTCCGGGTATCGAAGGCCTGATCC
>DASPJH010000615.1:0-3648 GCA_035628715.1 Bacteroidia bacterium | reverse complement strand
TGGCCCCTTTAGGGGTCGGGGGTGTTAATTATTCAATAAAGCAGCAATCCTTTCTGCTTTGGTGGCGGTGTGTGGTGTGCGGGCAAACTGGCGGTTGCGCACCGGTTCGTCGGGCGTGGTTTCTACCAGTATTTCCAGCACTTTGCTAATGCGGGCAAGGGTTGTTTGCAGTGCCGCATTTTCGGCTTTTAGTGTGGCAAATTGCTGTTTCAAAACGGCCAGCTCGGTTTCCTGCACCGCGTGCCGGTGGCGCACGGCTTCAATTTTTTGCTGCAAACCGGCCGGGCTGTCCGGGGCTTTTTCGCCTTCGGCAGCACTCACGGTTTCAACCACGCCTTTGTGGGTGGTAAAAGCGGTGCCGTTGCCCAGCTCATAGTTACCGTCGGTTATAGGGGTTTCGCCTTCCGTAGTTAATACAGAAATAGCAGTTCCTATAACCAAATCGCCGTTATAAGTTATTGGCGTACCGTTTTTCAGTGTTGTTTCTTTTGTTCCACCGGCCGGCTTTTCGCCAAAGGCCAGTTTTTTAATTTTATCCCAGGCGTCGGTTCCAATGGCCTTCAGGATTTTTTCTTTAGTCATTTTCATTTTTAATAATCTCAATTAATTGCTGGATGATAACCTCCGAGGCATCTGTTACGTGCATCTGGCCAAACATACCTTCTACGCTGAAGCCCTGTAAACGGCCGGTTTTAATGTAATTGTCCCATACTTCCTTGTTGTCTACTTTAAAACATCCAAACCAGCTGCCGTCAGGTATTTCAGTGTACCAATCAGGGGCATTTATGCCGTTTTGCTTGTCAATAAGGTAGCTTTGCACCATATACACACCGCCCACCTTTTGCTGGGGGTTGTGCATCAGGTTAACATTAGAGGTAAAGCGGTTACGGAAGTATTTATAGCAAACCGTTTTAATGGTGGGCTCATCAAACACCACGTAATACTCACGGCCGTTTTCTTTGCGGTAAATGGGCAGGTTAGCTACCATCAGCGCACCGCCTATAATACGTTGCTCCTCGTGCTGTATTTTAAACTGCAGGGGGTGCTGTTTGGAAAAGGCCACCCAGTTGAACTCCGTTGCCGGGACATCCACCAGCGCTACGTAATCCACGCCTGAAACGGGGTCTTCATCGGTAATAACCAGCTTGTAAACGGGTAATTGTTTTGTGTCCATCAACATGTAATTGGAAAAAGTGAAAAGTGTGCAATGTTTTTTGAAAAAAATTTTCTTTTTTTAACGGACGGGGGTAAAAAATTTTAATAATCAGTGATTTACAAAACCAACGTTCGCCTCTGTGTGTTACTTTTGTGTAACGCATGGAAGCCCAACCCTTTACCGTTTTTGTAGTGGAAGACAACGAGTGGTATAACAAGCTGCTGGTGTATACGCTTTCATTGAACCCGGATTACCATGTAAAAACTTTTTTTTCGGGCAGGGACGTGCTGAAAAGCCTGGATGAAACCCCGGATGTAATAACCATAGATTACCGCCTGCCCGACATGCTGGGCGATGAGCTGCTGAAGAAGATCAAAACCCAGAGCCCGGAAACTGAGGTTATCATCATATCGGAGCAGGGAGACATAAAAACTGCGCTGAAGCTGCTGAAACAGGGCGCCTATGATTATATAGTAAAAGAGCAGGATATACGCGACCGCCTGCTGGCTACCGTTAACAACATCCGCAAAAACTCACACCTGAAGGAACGCATCACCACCCTGGAACGGGAGGTGCAGAAAAAATACAATTTCAACAACACTATAATAGGTAACAGCCCTGTTATTGAACGTGTGCACACGCTGGTGGAAAAAGCTGTTACCACCAGCATTACTGTAAGTATTACAGGGGAAACAGGGACGGGGAAAGAAGTTGTGGCCAAAGCCATCCATTACAATTCATCCCGGAAGAATAAACCGTTTGTGGCCGTTAATGTAGCTGCTTTACCCGCTGATTTGATAGAAAGCGAGCTGTTTGGATATGAAAAAGGGGCTTTTACAGGGGCCAATACCCGCCGGAAGGGCAAATTTGAGGAAGCGCACGGGGGCACCTTGTTTTTAGATGAAATAGGGGAGATGGACATTGCTTTCCAGGTGAAACTGCTGCGGGCTTTGCAGGAAAAAGAAGTGACCCCGCTGGGCAGTAATACACCCGTTAAAACCGACTGCCGCATTATAGTAGCCACCCACCGCAACCTGCAGGAACTGGTGAAACAGGGCAAGTTTCGCGAGGATTTATACTACCGCCTGTTTGGTTTGCCCATTGAGCTTCCGCCACTTAGGGAACGGGGGAAGGATATTTTATTACTCGCGCTGAACTTTGCCGAAAGATTTTGTAAAGAAAATGATTTACCGCAGGTTTCAATTGACGAAAGCGCACGGCAAAAGCTGATGGCATACCCGTTCCCGGGCAATGTCCGCGAACTGAAATCGGTGATTGAGCTGGCCGTAGTGATGAGCAACGGGAGAGAAATAACTGCCGCCGATATTACCACCGCAGGCAGCGATGTACTGAGCGAAACTCTTACCGCGGAAATGACTATGCGTGAGTATACTTACCGCATTTTGGACATTTACCTGAAAAAGTATGATAATGACATTAAGCTGGTAGCCCAAAAGCTGGATATAGGCCAGTCTACCATTTACCGTATGCTGAAAGAACGGGAAGTTTAACAGCTTGGTTTTCCCGTCCTTAGATTTTTTTTCTCAAAATGAGAAAATTTTCATCAGCACATCGTTGCAACCCTTTGAAAAATAATAGTCTGTATTAATGGCACCAGTTTGGGACTTTACTTAATCGTAAAGTGAAGGGATTAAGCGTATGGAACCGGTGAACAGATTTACAAGATTAAGTTTAAGTGTTGTTCTTTTTTTGATGTTGTCGTTAAAAATGTATTCCCAAACTGAAAATACCGCGGTGGTTACTGCCCCCGGGTACACAACAGCGTTGGGCATACGCGCCGGGTATACCGGCGGGCTGACGATTAAACGTTTTGTATCAGCCACCCATGCCCTTGAGGGGATAGTTAGCCTGGGCAGAAATAAAGTGGGCGTTACCCTGATGTATGAAAAGCATGTTCAATCGCCCACAGTGGCCGGCTTTAAGTGGTATTACGGTGCAGGTGCACATTTTTCGCACTATACCCGCAGTGAATATTACCGGAGCGAGAGCCGTAATTACCGTTATTACTATTACAGGGTTAGACAAGATGGCTCTGGTATTGGGATTGACGGTATTTTAGGGATAGAGTATAAAATATCTCCTATACCATTTGCCATTAGCCTGGACCTGAAACCTTATGTTGAAGTGCACACAAGTAATTCCATTTATATGGCCCTTGACCCGGGCCTTGGAATTAAATTCACTTTTTAACCATAATACAATGAAGCACTCAATTTTGGTTTTGGTAGCCGCAGTATTGCTGTCCGGCTGTAAAAACGATAACAACAATGGTGGCGGATACGGCACTATGCGTGTGAAAATGACGGATGCGCCGGGAGACTACAAAGAAGTAAACGTAGACATTAAGCTGGTGGAAATTCACCACGATGGCAAATGGATGGCGCTGCATACCAATGCCGGAATATATGACTTGCTGAAATTGAGGGACAGCGTAACTGTTCCCATCTCAGACTCAGTAGTTGTCGGCCGGG
>DASPJH010000614.1:0-4658 GCA_035628715.1 Bacteroidia bacterium | reverse complement strand
TTACCTGATTGCTGAAAGCGACCTGAACAACCCCAAAGTGGTGCTTTCTCCCGATGCAGGCGGTTGGGGCTTCCATGCCCAGTGGCTCGATGACTTTCATCATGCATTGTATGTAATTCTGCACGAGGAAGGCAAACCGCTATACGAGGATTTTGGCGCTATGGAGCAATTGGCCAAAGCCTATACCGATGGATTTGTGCACAGTGGTGAGTATGTAAAATTCAGAAAACGGAAATACGGCGCCTCATCTGCTGGCTTGCCGGGCGACCGGTTTGTGGCTTTTATACAAAACCACGACCAGGTAGGCAACCGGGTGTGTGGAGACCGCCTTACCCGGATGGTGAACTTTGAGCGCCTGAAGCTGGCAGCGGCTGCCGTGCTGCTTTCGCCGTACATCCCTATGCTGTACATGGGCGAAGAGTACGCGGAAGACAACCCTTTCTGCTACTTTGTAAGCCACTCTGATAAAGACCTGGTACAGGCAGTACGCGAAGGCCGCAAACGGGAGTTTGCCCACCTGGGTTGGACCAACGGAGAACCGCCCGACCCGCAAGGTGAAGAAACCTTTAACAGCTCCAAATTAAGCTGGGAAAAGCGTACCCAAGGCAAACATGCCGTAATGCTGGAATGGTATAAAGAGTTGATTTCCATGCGCCGCACGTTGCCTGCACTGCGGAATTTCAAGAAGGAATTTGTGAGGGCATTTTGTATTGGCCAGGCAGGGTTGGTGCTGCACCGCAACGATGATAAGGGCCATCAGGGAATAATCTGCGTGTTTAATTTTTCGGATGATGAAATACAATTTTTAGTCCCTTCGGGAAAATGGAAAAAAATACTGGACTCAAAAGAAGGCAAATGGCTGGAGAAGGAGGAAAAAATAAACCTGCTGCCGGAAGAAATTAACGAAAACGACGCCCTGCAGCTACCGCCCACAAGCATTACCGTTTACCAGAAAACCGCCGAATAATGATAAAACATAAACAGTGGTTATGGATTATTATTTTTCCCCTGGTTATTGCGCCGGTAAGCTGTTCGTTTTTTACACAAAAAACCGGTAAAGAGGATAATTTTACCCGTTTAATAACAACGGAAGACACTACCAAATTATGGTACAAATCGGCCAGTTTTTACACGCTGGATGTAGAGGTGTTTAAAGACTCTGACGGCGATGGATTTGGCGATTTTAAAGGCCTTACCCAAAAGCTGGGCTATATTGATTCGCTGGGCTTTGATGCCATCTGGCTGGCACCCTTTCAGCCCACACCCGGCAAGGACGATGGGTACGATGTTGCTGATTTTTACAGCGTGGATAAAAACCTGGGTACGCTGGAAGATTTTAAGGCATTTATAAATTCAGCCAAAGAAAAAAATATACGGATAATCATGGATTTGGTTATTAACCATACATCCATCGAACACCCGTGGTTTAAAGAAGCCCGGCAAAGCAAAGGCTCCCGTTACCGCAACTGGTACACATGGTCGGGAAAGCGGCCTTCAAATTATGATAAAGGCATGGTATTTCCCGGCGTGCAGAAAACCACCTGGACGCTGGATACGGTTTCCAATGAATATTATTACCACCGGTTTTATGAATTTCAGCCCGATTTAAACACCCAAAACGAGGAAGTAAAAGCGGAAATTAAAAAAATAATTAAATACTGGACAGATTTAGGCATAGCGGGCTTTCGGCTGGATGGCGTGCCGTTTTATATTGAAGTGCCGGAAACAAAAGGAAATAAATTTGAACGGAAATACGAAATGCTGGTGGAGATGCGGAAGTATGTTGAATCCATTCGCCCGGACGCCATAATTTTAGGAGAGGCAAATGTTCCGCCTGAAGAAAATGAGCTGTACTTTGGCAAAAACGGCGATGGCATGCACATGATGTTTAATTTCTGGGCCAACCAGCACCTGTTTCTCTCGCTTGCCACTGACAATCCAAAACCCATAAAAAAAGCCCTGGAAGCTTCGCAGGATATACCGTATAACTCACAATGGGGACAGTTTTTAAGAAACCACGACGAAGTGGATTTGGGCCGGCTTACCAACCGCGAGCGGAACAAGGTATTTGAGCGGTTTGGGCCGGAAAAAAGGATGCAGTCGTATGACCGGGGAATCCGCCGGCGTATGGGCCCCATGATGGCCAATAATGCAAAACACCTGAAAATGGCTTACAGTGTTTTGTTTGCCATGCCCAGCACTCCCGTAGTACGTTACGGCGAAGAAATAGGAATGGGCGATAATTTGTTCCTGGAAGAACGCCTTTCGGTACGCACCCCCATGCAATGGTCGGACGATAAACACGGAGGTTTCACCACCGGCAACAAGACTGTACGCCCGGTAATTGATACCGGAGAATACCGCTACCAGAAGGTAAATGTAGCCTACCAACAGGCCGATTCGCTTTCATTACTGCGGTTTGTTGACCGGCTGGTGGAATTGCGCAAAACCTGCCCCGAAATAGCTTTTGGAAAATATGAGTTACTGGATATTGATAAACATATTCTTGCCATCAAATATTCCTGGCAGGGAAAGGAACTGATAGCTGTTCACAATTTTAGTCCTGAAATTATTGAATTCACCCTAGAAAACATTTCCGGTTATACTGAGTTATTAAAATCTTCCACTTTAACACCTGTAAACAGCAAACATACTATGGCACTGGATGGCTATGGGTTTGGATGGTACAGGACACAATAAGCCTGATTATTTTATTGTTAATTCAATATCTTTCCAAAACCACGGATACGATTTTTTAACCACGGATGGATTTTTAATTGTTACCTCAGAAAAAACTGAGCCAAACATGGCAAAGGCCATAGCCAGCCGGTGGTCGTTATAGGTTTTAAATGCAGGGGGAACATTAATTTTCCAAAAATCCGGATTCGGTATTAATTCCCAATATGCTTCCCGGTTTATAAAATCGATATTTAATTCTCCCAATTCAGCAGCAATAGCAGCGGTACGGTCACTTTCTTTAATGGCCAGGCTTTCCAGTCCGTAAAATTTTGCAGGTATGGATAATGCTGCACACAACACAATAAAAGTGGGCGCTAAATCAGGACAATTAGTAAAATTCTGTTCAAAATAATTAATTGCGTTACCGGTTTTTGTTAATTCAACTCCTTCAGCAGTAAAGCGGGTTTCCACGCCAAAAGCTGTCATCCATTCAGCTAAAATACTGTCTCCCTGCAAACTCTGTTGATATAAATTTGACAAAGTAATTTCAGCATTTTCTGCAAGTGCCGCAAAAGCATACCAGTACGATGCACCCGACCAGTCGCTTTCCACCGTAAATTCCGTTTCTGAATATTCGTCTTCTTCAATAAAAATATTATTTCCGTTGATCTCAACCTTTACTCCGCATTGTTCCATTATCCCCGCGGTCATAATGATATACGGCAGTGAGGATATTTTACCTGTGAGTTCCAGCTCCAGGCCACCTTCCAGGTATGGCCCTATCATCATTAATGCAGAGATATACTGGCTGCTAATGCTGGCATCAATGGTTAGTTTACCTCCTTTTAGGGATTTTCCGGAAATTAATAAAGGCGGAAACCCGTCTTTTTCCAGGTATTTAATATCAGCACCTAATTCCTTCAGTTTATTTACCAGTATTTTAACCGGCCGCTGGTGCATCCTTTCCGTTCCCTTCAGCAGCCATTTACCCGGCATAATGGAAAAATAACCAATAAGAAAACGCATTACGGTGCCAGCATCCCGGCAATCAACTATAGTTTGCTGTTCCGGATCTCGAATTTCGAGTTTAGAATTTAGAATTTCTTTCAATACCACCGTATCATTGGCATTGGAAAGGTTATTAATTTTAATTTTGTTACCTGAAAGCGCGTTAATTACCAGCAGACGATTGGCGATGCTTTTGGAAGCAGGCAATGCAGGCACGCCTTCCAGGGTTCTGCCTTTTAACCGGATTGAAATTTCTTCCATTTTCATTTATCAATTTTAAATCCCCACTGCACCATAATCATTCTTGGCGGGCGCAAATCTGCCGGGCGGGTCATATACAACCGGTTGAACACATTACTTACCACTACGCTGGCTTTTATAAAACTGTTAAATTCATGTAAAATCCGCAAATCAAACACATAATCACCTTTCTCACCCATTTTACGGGCTTCAGCAATCCCGGGAACAAATAAAGCAAACAGGGGGTCAACAAAAAACCGGTCCACCGTTTTAATATAACTGTTATAACGGAAACTTATACCCAACGCCCATTTTTTGTAACCAGCCTGCACATCCAGCTTTGCCATGTGGTTAAACCTGTACTTTAACATATTTGAAGTGCTGTCTGAGCTGTTTCCGCGATAAGTAAGCGGGTTGCCATCAATATCCCGGCCGTAAACTGCATCAGGCTGCAATGCCATTGGGTTCATAAAAGTATACCCCCCGATTATATTCAGCGTTACCAGTCCTATTTTACCTTCTCCGCCGGTGCTAAAATCTATACCGGTAATTCGTGTTTTCCCGACATTTATGGAGCTGAATCCTAATCCCAGTAAATTAGAAAGTCCCAAATTGGGGCCCCAGCGGCCAAAATTAAACTCCATCATCCGGTCGAACTCCATCCAGAAACCTGCTAAATCAACAAAGCCCAGCCAGTCGCGTATTTTAATTCCCTGCTTCACGCCTATTTC